>JAZUCW010000075.1:0-6772 GCA_045639305.1 Candidatus Scatosoma sp. | reverse complement strand
CGTCCGTGCAGGGGCATATCGGCGAAAAAGTCGGCGTAGTCAAGGTACAAAACGGCAGCTATTACGTGGAGGGCGCGTTCTCGCCCGTGCAAGGCGACGCTTTTAAAATCTTGCGCGAAGGAGAAGAGGTCGGCGGTGCATACTTTGTAAAAAAGGACAGAAAAGGCTTTATTATCGATTCGAAAACCCGTTTGCGCAGCGGAGATAGCGTCTTTATTACGACGGATACTTCGGTAAATTCCCGTGTGTTACAAGCGGAGAAAAAAGGCAAACTTTCCTTGTCTATTTCTTTGTGTGAAGGCGAATTGCCGATACTTTCCTGCGGCGATTTTAAAATGCAAGGGGAAAAACGTTTGCAAACGGCGCAAAACAGACCGCTTAGTGAAGAGGAAGTAAAGACTTGCTTTTTAAAGACGGACGGTTTGCCCGTGGATATCTATTTTGAAAAAGTGGAGATAAAGGGCAGTATTTTCTTGCCAAAATCGGAATTAAACGCTCTTCGCCGTAATTTTTATAAGGAACTTTGCGATTATCTTGTTAAAACAGAGAAAACGCGGTATTCCTATTCGCCGATTTCCTTAATTAAATTGCAGGGCAAAAACGAAAAACTTGCCGTAATCGCCGAAGATTTTTCTGGGGTGCAAACGGATATTGCGATTTATAAGCCGAGCGATTATTCTTCGCCCCTTCCAAACGATTTTGTAAACGGGGACTTTGAAAAATATCTCTATTTCCCCGCTTTTGCGACGGAAAAAGACGTGGAGTGTATATCCGAGCAAATAAAAAAAGGAAACCTCGACGGGATTTATGCGGAAAACTACGGTGGTATCGTGTTTGCTAACGAACGGGGCGTAAAAGTATTTGCAGGGACGGGATTTAATTTGTTTAACAGCCTTTCCGTCAGCGAACTATTAAAACGGGAGGAGGTTGCTTATTACGCGATTTCAAAAGAATGTACCTACGGCGAGGCAAAAGCGTTGATTGGTGAAAAAGCCTTCGTCTTATCTTCGGGAAACGTTAAAATTATGGATCTTTGTTATTGTCCGTTTGAAAAAACTTGCGCTCGTTGCGACAAGCGAAAGAGATATACCCTCACGGACGAAAACGATAGGCGTTTCCCCATGCGAAGATTTCAAACTGCGGACGGAAATTGTCGATTTGAAGTGTATAATTGCGCTGATCTTATCGGCACGGGAGTAAACGGGGCAGGGCGCCTTTTGGACCTTTCTTTGCAAGAAAACGTTTCCCAAGCCGTCAAGGTTAGCAACTTTGAGGAAGAACAAAAGAAAATATACGAACGTCATACCTCGGGGCATTTTAAACGGGGCGTATTATAGGAAAGATATGAACGCAAAAGCCATTGAAAAAACCGAACTGAATAAAATTCTTTCTCTTGCCGCTGCTTACGCGGTTACCGAAGGGGGCAGGGAGAAATTAGAAACGACGCAACCTGCCGTAACCCTCGACGAGGTACGCTATCGTTTACAATGCACGAAAGAGGGGTTAAAACTGCTCTTTTTGCACGGCATTTCGAAAATTGAATATTTTCAACCCTTTTTCGACGAACTCGAACGGGCGAAAAAAGGCTCTGCGTTATCCCCTGGAGAGTTATTAAAAACGGAAGGCTTACTTCGTTCTACCCGTATCGCCTACAAAAGCATTTCAGGGATTTTGGACGAGGAAATTATTCTTTTAAAAGAAATCGCCAATCGTTTATATTTTGACGAGAATTTGGAAGAGGATATTCGTACGAAAATTTTAAACGACAGCGAAGTTAGTGATTACGCTAGTGATAAACTGTATTCGCTCCGTCGTGAAATTCGACTTTTAAACGAGCGAATCCGTACCCGCCTTTCCGAGTATTTAACGGGCGCAGAAGGGAAATATTTGCAGGACGGCATTATCACGATGCGTGATAACCGCTACGTTTTGCCCGTGCGTGCCGAATATAAGCGCAGCGTAAAAGGGTTTATTCACGACCGTTCTTCTAGCGGCGCAACCTTCTTTATCGAACCGGAAGAGGTGTTGGAAATGAACAACGAGCTCCGTTCCCTCGTACTGGACGAAAAAGAAGAGGTCGAGAGGATTTTAGGCGAGCTTTCCCGTCGGGTCGGTTTTATGGGAGAAGAACTCAAAAAAGATATTGAAACTTTGGAGGAACTCGACGCTATTTTTGCGCGCGCCGAATACGGGTATAAACAAACCTGCGTATTGCCTGAAATCAACGATAAAGGAGTTTTGTCCATTGAAGAGGGCAGGCATCCGCTTATTGATCGCAAAAAAGTCGTGCCCGTCAGCCTTTCCTTGGGGGAAGAATATCGCTTTTTATTGATTAGCGGACCGAATACGGGTGGTAAAACGGTTACTTTAAAAATGGTCGGGCTGTTTTGCTTGATGGCAATGTGCGGATTATTTATTCCTGCAAAGCGGGCAAAGCTGTCTATTTTTGAAGAAATTTATTGCGACGTGGGTGATTCGCAAAGCATTGAAGAAAGTCTATCGACTTTTTCTTCTCATATCACCAACGTTATTCATATCGTCAACAATGCAAACGCCCGTTCTTTGGTGCTTATTGACGAGCTTGGCGGCGGCACGGACCCTGACGAGGGACAAGCTTTGGCAAAATCCATCGTTGCCCATTTACTTGAACAAGGTTGTACGGGCGTCGTTACTACCCACTATACTGCTTTGAAAGAATTTGCCTTTGCAAAAATGGGGATTGAAAACGCTTGCATGGAATTTGATTCCAATACCTTGCAGCCCTTGTACGTGATGAAAATCGGGGTTCCCGGGTCGAGTAACGCTTTGGCAATTTCGCGAAGATTAGGACTAAAAGAGAGTATTTTGCAAGACGCGCTTTCTTCCCTTTCCGAGGACGTGCAAAAATTTGAAAACATCGTCCGCAGTGCAGAAGAAAGCCGTATCCTTGCCGAGGAGAGTTTAAAGACGAGTAACCGTCTAAAAGCCGAATGGCAAGCCAAATTGGACGAGGTGGAAAAAGAGCGGGAACGATTAAAAAAGGAAAAGGAAAAATTATACGTTTCGGCGAAAGCGGAATCTCGCCGCATTATCAACGACCGTACGGCGGCGGCGGAAGAAATTTTACGTGAAATCGAAGAGATTTTTGCCAAAGAAAATCTTTCTGAGTCTGATTTAATCAAAGCGCGTACCTTGAAAAATCGTTTGGCGGACAAAGCTTACGAGAGTGAAGCGGAGGAAAATTACCGCCCGCAATACACGCCTATACAAGTGGAGAAGCTGAAAACGGGTGATAGGGTATACGTCGGCAACATTGGACAAGAAGGGCTCGTCCAAAGCGTTCGTTTGACAAAGAACGAAGCGGAGGTTCTTTGCGGAAATATTCGTATGCGCAGCAAACTTTCCGATCTGTTTTTAATTAATTCTCCTACCAATGCGCAAAATAAAAAGGAGGATAAAAAACGTAAAAAAATCGAGCCTAATTCCCACGTTCGGGTTCAAAAAACTTTGGCGGCAAAACCTGCGCCTACTTTGGAAATTAACGTAATCGGGTATACGGTACACGAGGCATTGCCCGAGGTCGAGGCGTTTATCGACGCTGCGGTTCTCGCCAATTTGGAAGAAGTGCGTATCGTACACGGTATGGGGACGGGGAAACTCCGTGCAGGGATTCACGAATTCTTACGCGGTTTAAAAAACGTAGACAGCTATCGCCTTGGTAAATACGGCGAGGGAGAAACGGGGGTTACGATTGTAAAAATCAAATAAAAACGAATAACCTTTAAAAAAGAAAAATAGGATAAAGTAGTCTTTTTTCGAGGTAAGCGTTTTGTTTGAAAAGAAAGAAAAGAAACCGTCCCAATCTTTAAAATTGAAAATTGCCACCAACCTTGCGATTTGTACTCTTGTCCTTTCTATTGGTGCACTTTCTCTTTCTCCTCTTGGAGAAGGGGTTTCCACCCAAGGGGAGGAATACCAAATTTATCGTTCCGCGGGTGAAAACGGGGCGGGGATTTCTTTGATGTTCAACGTCTATTGGGGTACGGACGAAGTGTACCGTATTTTGGAGATTCTAGATTCGCACGAGGCGAAGGCAACCTTTTTTATCGGTGGATGCTGGGCGGACGATAACGTCGCCTGTTTGCAGGCGATCCACGAAAAAGGACACGAAATCGGCAATCACGGCTATTTCCATAAGGACCATAAAAAGCTGTCGGTTGCGGAAAACGAAAAGGAAATTTCCATCTGCAATCGTTTTATCGAATTGTCGATTGGGGAGAAGGTAACGCTGTTTGCGCCGCCGTCGGGATCGTACGGCGATGCGACGCTAACCGCTTGCAAAACGCTAGGCATGAAGACGGTGCTTTGGTCGAAAGACACGATCGATTGGCGGGATAAGAATTCTAAGACGATTTATACTCGCGCAACGAAAAATATAAAACGCGGCGATTTTGTTTTGATGCATCCCATGGCGGAAACGGTTGCGGCGTTGGATTTAATTTTAAATTATTATGAAAGCAATTCTTTGAAAACGGTTACCGTTTCCGAGAATTTACAGGAGAAAATATAAATGGTATACGAAAAACGTTATGATAACGGGCTGCGGCTCGTTGTAAAACAAATGCCCGGTTTGATGTCGGTAACGATGGGGATTCTCGTCGGGACGGGTGCGAGTGCTGAAACGGACGAAGAGGATGGGATTTCACATTTTATCGAACATATGCAGTTCAAAGGCACGAAAACCCGCAACGCTTTTGAGATTTCCGACGCGTTTGACCGTTTGGGGGCGCAAGTCAACGCCTTTACGGGGAAAGATCTTACCTGTTATTATTCGAAATGTACGACCGATCACACGGCGGACTGCTTTGGTTTGCTTGCCGACCTTTTCTTAAATTCCACCTTCCCCGAAGAGGAAATGGAACGGGAAAAGGGAGTGGTTTGCGAAGAAATTTCTATGAACGAGGATACTCCTGAAGATTTGTGTTTGGATCTTCTTTCTCAGGCTTTTTACGGCAAAGAAAATTACGGCAGAAATATTTTAGGTACGACGAAAAACGTAAGAGGCTTTACGGTTGCAGATATTTTACGGTACAAAAAAGCCCGTTATTGCCCCGAAAACATCGTAATTTCCTTTGCAGGCGGGGTGGACTTCACGACGGCGCAAGCGCTTGTAGAAACGTGGTTTTCCGCGTTGGAAAAGGGAGAATACGAAGAAAGAAAATCTAAAATAATTACTTGTCATAACTCTCTTGTAAAGCGCAAACCCATCGAACAGATGCATCTTGCTATTGCCTATCCCTCTTTCCCCCGCGGCGACGAAAGAGAGGACGTCGTCAGCGCCATCAACGCAATTTTAGGCGGTTCGATGAGCGCAAGACTTTTCCAAGAAGTACGAGAAAAACGCGGGCTTGCGTATTCCGTGTATTCCTATTTATCACCTTTTCCCGAAATTGCTACCCAAAATATTTACGCGGGCGTGAATCCTAGTAAATTAGAGGAAGCGTACAAAGCAATCGGCGACGTTATCAAAGATTTAAAGGAAAACGGCATCACAAACGACGAGTTTATGCGTAGCCGTGAACAGATGAAAGCTGGTATGTTTTTCAGTAATGAAAGCAGCAATTCACAAATGCTTTTATACGGGAAATATATGCTGTATTTTGATAAAATTTTCGACTTTGAGGACAAGCTTGCCCGTATCAACGCCATGACGTACGAAACGGCGAAAGAGGTGCTTTCTCAAATGTTTGACGAGGATAAAAAAGCGGTTGCGCTGGTTGGTAACACGGATACGCCGCTTTCTTTTTGAATATGGACGCGGAAAGAAAATTGGGGCTCCCGCCCGTCTTTAATAAAGACAGCAAAGTGCTAATTTTAGGCAGTTTTCCGTCGGTAAAAAGTCGGGAAACGGAATTTTATTACGGGCATAAACAAAACCGTTTTTGGAAAATGCTTTGCGGTTTTTTTGGAGAAGAAGTACCCAAAACGACGGAGGGAAAAAGGGGATTTCTCCTTCGAAAAAACGTTGCGCTTTGGGATATGGTCGTTTCTTGCAAAATTCAAGGCTCTTCCGACGCTTCCGTAAAGGATGCAATCCTTGCCGATATAAGCGAGATCGTATCCAAAGCAAAAGTAGAAAAGATATTGTTAAACGGCAGTCTTGCCTATCAACTATTTTTACAAAAATACGAGGGGTTCCCTCTGCCGTACGTAAAAATGCCGTCAACGAGCCCAGCCAATCCGCGATACAGCGAAAAAGTTTGGCGAAAGGAGCTTTTCAGCGTTTTTGCCAAAGAAACGGGAAACTATGATTTACAAAAGAATAAAAGGAAAAATTTTTCCTTTAGATATTAAATAACAACGAAAGGACGATTATGGACATTTTACAAACTATTACCCAAGAATTTTCTTTGCATCCCACGCACGTGAAAAATATCGTCGAGCTTATCGACGAAGGGAACACCATTCCCTTTATCGCCCGTTACCGTAAGGAAATGACGGGGGCTTGCGACGATCAGGTGCTGCGTGAATTAAACGACAGATTGAACTATCTTCGCAACCTTGAAAAGCGGAAAGAAGAAGTCGCAAACGCGATTACCGAGCAGGGAAAAATGACGGAAGAAATTACTCGTGCCTTGGAAAAAGCAACGACGCTTACCGAGGTGGAGGATATTTACCGTCCGTACAAGCAAAAACGGAAAACGAGAGCGTCGGTAGCGATCGCGAAAGGTTTGCAACCGCTTGCCGATTTTATTTTACAGCAAAACAAGGATTTCGACGTATACAAGTCGGA
>JAZUCW010000074.1:0-3177 GCA_045639305.1 Candidatus Scatosoma sp. | reverse complement strand
TGAAAGCAGGCGAAATGCAAGGGCAATTTTCAGCGGGAGCAGTGAAACGGGAGTTAGGATGCGCTGCGTTTCTACCACAGTCAGGCGTCCAAGGCTTACCCGTCCAGTCGATAAGTTCCGCGGGAGCTTGCTTGGTGAGCTTTTCCCACCAAACGGTGCTGTCCGCAGGGTTAAGCGCAACGTTGGTAAAGATCGTGCCTTTCATGGTAGCCGCCAAAGCGTTGGGGTTGGATTTTTCGTTCGTGCCGGGCGCAACGCCGAAGAAACCGTTTTCGGGGTTACAAGCCCACAATCTGCCGTCTTCGCCTACGCGGATCCAAGCGATGTCGTCGCCTACGCAGAATACTTCGTAGCCTGGGTCAAGGTACTGCTTGGGAGGAATCAACATTGCAAGGTTGGTTTTACCGCAAGCGGAAGGGAACGCAGCCGCAACGTATTTGATTTCTTTATCCTGAGGACGCTTTACGCCGAGGATGAGCATGTGTTCTGCCATCCAGCCTTCTTTCTTACCAAGGTTGGTAGCAATACGAAGCGCGAAGCACTTTTTACCAAGCAATACGTTACCGCCGTAAGCCGAGTTCACGGAAATAATCGTGTTATCCTGAGGGAAGTGCATAATATATCTCTTTTCAGGGTCAACGTTGCATTTTGCGTGGAAGCCCTTTACGAAATCCCCCGTTTCACCGAGTTCATCAAGACAGCACTTGCCAACGCGGGTCATAATCATCATGTTCAAAACGACGTAAATCGAGTCGGTGATTTCGATACCGATTTTCGAGAAAGGCGAACCTACGACGCCCATCGAATAGGGAATAACGTACATTTTTCTGCCCTTGTAAGCTCCCTTTGCAATTTCGTTAACCATTGCATACGCTTCTTTAGGCGCTTTCCATTTTACGATGGAATGAGGCAACGCATCCTCTTCGTTTTCACAGCAAATGAAAGTTCTGTCTTCAACGCGGGCAACGTCGTTTTCCGCCGTTCTGTGATAATAGCAATCGGGCAATTTTTCTTGGTTGAGTTTAATAATTTCCCCCGTTGCGCAAGCTTCTGCTCTAAGCGCGTCTCTCTGCGCGTCGCTGCCGTCGATCCAAATCACTTCGTCGGGCAAAGCGAAAGCCTTAACGTCTTCAACGAATTGAAGTACTTTCTTGTTGTTGGTCATAATATGTCTCCTTTGAAAATAATTATTACGTGTTTATGGTGAAAAGTGCTCTTTCCACCAATTGCATTATATCATAAAAATTTGCGCTTGTAAACTGTTTTTTGAAAAATTTTCCTCTCTGGAGCGAAAATTCCGCTTTTTACCCCTTTTTTTTATTTTGTGCCGTTTTTAGCCTTTTAATCCCACGAGAAAGTACCAAAGAAAGCGCCGAGTCTCTCCCCTCGGCGCTTTGTGTTTTATAATGAGGTATTATTTTTCGTATTCCCACACCCTTCCACTAGTTTTTAGGGTTAATCACAAACAATAAGAAACTCTGCGGAGAATATGCAAAATAAATATTTTCTGTTCTTAAATAATAGTAAACCTCATTGAAATCCGGTAAAAATTCTTGAGGTATCTCTTCAATATCATCAGGTTTAGTTTTCAACGCGCTCGAAAAGCACCTTTCAAATTCATCGTCCATCCCTTTTTTTGTAAAAGAATTTTTATTTAACCAGTCTGTTGGATTACTTTCAAGTTGAAAAACAGCATATTGAAATTGCTCCTCTCTAAATCCAGTCTCTCCTTCAACAAGACGATATACCATTTCCGAATTACTAGGCACCTCCACCTTTGAATTTGCTACTATCAACCTCCTCATACTATCCTCTTCGTTTATACTCCAAAAACACCCAACGATAGAAAACGCAAGGCAAAGCAAAAGCAATACCGATACTATGTTTTTTAAAATTCGTTTCATAAGACCACTCTCCTTTTGCCTTTTCACGCAAAGTATAGCACGAAAAAGGCGTTTTGTCAATAGGGCTTGGGGGGATTTGATGCCTCACGCACGTTTGATGCAATGACAACTAGGAAGGCGCCTTTGCGCAAAGTGAGTTCCGCCAAAACAAAAGAGCATGCGTCGTCGCATACCCCTTTGTTTTATCACGAAATATTCAGTCTTATATTTTGCAACGCGTTTTTCTCCAAACGCGATACCTGCGCCTGCGATATGCCTACTTCCTCGGAAATCTCCGTCTGCGTTTTTCCTTGATAATACCGCAAAAACAAAATCTTCTTTTCCCGCTCGCCCAGCTTTTCCATTGCCTCGCCCAAAGCCACGTGCTCCGTCCAAATCTCGTCCGTATTCTTCTCATCGCAAAGCTGGTCCATCAAAAGCAGCGTATCCCCCGCCTTGTTATAGACGGGCTCGTAAATAGAAATCGGGTCGGAAATCGCGTCGAGCGCATACACCACTTCCCGCTGTGCCACCTGCAACTCCTCGGCGATTTTTTCAATCGTTGCCTCCTCGTCCCGACCCTCGATACACTCTCTCGCCTTCAATACGCGGTACGCCATATCCCGTATCGAACGAGACACGCGCAAGGAGTTCCCGTCCCGCAAATACCGCTTTATCTCCCCGATAATCATCGGCACGGCGTAGGTGGAAAACTTTACGCCCACGCTGATATCAAACCCGTCGATCGCCTTGATAAGCCCCACGCACCCCGCTTGAAATACGTCGTCTGCGCCGAGGTTCTTTATCCGAAACCGCTTGACGAGCGACAGCACCAAACGCATATTCCCAATAATAAAAGCATCCCGCGCCTGCTTATCCCCGTTTTTAAGCCGTTTCATCAGCTCTTCGCTTTCCTTTGCCGTCAGTTTCGGCAGTCCCGAAGTATCCACCCCGCAGATTTCTACTTTTTGCATACCCTACCTCCTTTCCGTATGTATGCGCAGGGCAGGTACGAATTGAGTATGCGCAACTTGCTCTTTTTTTATGCAAAAAAAGACGGATTACTCCGCCTTTTCTACTTGCTTCTTTTTTATTCGCCCTTAATTGCTTTTACGACTTGTTTTGCGCAAAGCGCAATACCCTCTTCAGATAAATGGATTTGGTCCTCTCCGATATATCTATACAAGTCCTGCGATACCGTCGCGTGCAAGTCGTTAATTTCCACCCCCAGCTCTTTCAGCTTCGGCACAATCAAGGCATTATACCGCTCAATAACCGCGTTGTCGTTGTAGGG
>JAZUCW010000073.1:0-7077 GCA_045639305.1 Candidatus Scatosoma sp. | reverse complement strand
AGGGATAGATAAGACTGGATGCAAGCTCAGCTTGCTGCAACGGCACGTTGCCAAAAAACGCTATGAAACACTATCAATATCTCATTTTCGACGCAGACCATACCTTGCTCGACTACGTAGCGGACGAGCTGGCGGCGTTTCGCGTCGTTTACAACCAAATCGGCTTGCCGATCACGGACGAGCTTTTATTTTTCAGTCGCTACGCCTCGGAAACGGAATGGACGAACGCGGGGCTGTACGACGTGTATAAAAGCGAAATTCAAGCCGCCTATCATCGCCTTTACCGCACGCACGTAACGGGGATTTTTGAAAAAGTTTTCGAAAAATTTTCCGTGCAGGCAGACGCAAAAAAGGCGGGGAAAGCCTTTCTCGCCGCTCTGTGCGAACCTGCCAATCTATACGAAGGGGTAGAGACGCTTTTGCGTGCATTATCCAAAAACAGCGGGGGCAGGTACGAGATTATTATTGCAACCAACGGCGTTTGCGATATCCAAAACGGGCGTTTGACGCATTTAAAGCCTTACTTGCATCACGTTATCGTTTCCGAGGAGATAGGGAAGATAAAACCCACGCCCGCTTTTTTCGAGGCGCTTTTTGAAAAAACGGGCGCAAAAAAAGAAACCAGCCTAATGATAGGCGATTCCCTTCTTTCCGACGTCGCCGGCGCGTTGCAGGCGGGGATAGACGTTTGTTGGTATAATCCACGGCAAAAAAGCAACGAGACGAAATGGAAACCAAACTTTGAAATTTCCCGTCTTGGGGACGTAAAAAAATATCTTTAAGAAATAGAAAACGAGTCGTAAAAAGGCTCGTTTTTTTATTTTCTACGGTGTGTTATCCCATCAAGGGAAGATATACAATAAAACTTGAAAAGATTGACTGTCTTGCGTTTTTTTCTTGCAAATCAATGGAAAAAATCCCAAAAAACGCCGATTTTTTTACGTAAAAAACAAAGAAAAATTAAGGAAACAATAAAAAAGTTGGAAAATAGAAACAAAGTGGTAAAATGTTGGTGAAATTGCCGAAAAAAGTGGGTGAAAAGTTTAAAAATAATGTAAAATGGTTTGCGATTGATATTGAAAAATTCTTTTATAATATGCTAAAATGGTTTCGTGGGAGTGTTCCCACACACTCAATACAGGAGGAAGTATTAAAAGACAATGAAAGTGTTGAAGAAAAATTTGTTAAACGTATTGCTTGCCGTCGTATTGGCGATAGGTTTTGCCTTTGCGGGTTGGGTATTCCCCGTAAGCAAAACGGCAGTAAAGGCGGAAGGCGAAACGACGGTCAATTTGACGTTTAGTGCACTTGGTTTAAACGGCGGCGAGAATAACGAGCTTAAGGGCAACGGTATATATTATACTTGTATTCGCTTTAATCAAGGCGTGTTTACGGGTAGTTCGGAGTCCGCGATTGATTATAATAACTTGGTTGAAAATACGACCTTTAGTGGTGAAAGCGAATGGGGTTTTGCTCCTGGTGCCACGCATTGGGCGGCGGGATATAAAAGTGACGCATTGTTCAACTTTATCTATCTTTATACGATGAGTGCGCCTGCTGCAGGCGATACGGTGCAGATGAAGGCGGGTGCGTATTTCACGATGGCGGGTACGATGGCAGATAGCACGGCTTGTAACGACAAATACGTCCTTACAGAAGACATCAACTTAAAGTTCAACGGCACGGCTTGGGAAACGTACGTTCCCGTCGTGGATAATACGCAGTTTGTAACGGAGTTTACTAATAACGGTCAATTTACGCTTAGTTCGTATAACGGCGTTGAGTATGAAGTAGTGGACGGCGCGGCGGAGAAGGGCTTGCTTGCGGGCTATGGCGGCGCGGTTTTGAAGATTGTAAACGAGGGCGCGGCGTATATTAATATTGACTTCACGGCATCGCAAATTAAGGCGTTTGAAGTAGAAAGCGTGGTGGCGAGAGTATACGAGAAGACGTATTCCGAAAGTGAAGGTGACGAGCTTAGAATTAATAATACAACCGGCTCGGTAGGTACCTACGATTTCTCCAATTGGTGTGACGTTTCGCTCCCTATTGACAAAATTACGGGCAGTGACGGCAACTTGGGCGCGTTTGCGTTCGGTATGAGAGATAGAGTCGTGACGGCGGGTGCATATTTCTATATCGACAGCATTACCGTGACGATGAAAAAGCCCGCCCTGCCGACGGACGTAACTTTTTCGCATATCAATTCTTCTTGGAACAATAATTCGGAAACGCTCGCGAACGGTTTTTATTATACCGTATTACATATGAGCGGTTTGACCTCTAGTGGTTATTATACGCAGGGGGACGACTGGACGGAAATGATGGCAAACGCAACCATCAACGGCGGAGCATCCTATTTTAGTTTCTGTCCTGCATCCGTTATTGCAGGTCCTAACGCAGCGTGTGATTTCATGATTATTTACAGCGCGCAAGCACCTGCGGAAGGGGACGAATTCTTCCTTCCTGCAGGTACGACCTTTAAGGTGGGAGGCGACGATACGAACGTATATAAGCTGACGGCTGATATTAACTTGAGATTTAGAAACGGGGCTTGGGAGAGTTTCGTTCCCGTGGTAGAGCCCGACGTGGTAGAGGTAAACTTCCAATCGGTTAACGTTACTTGGAACAACTATGCGTATGAAAATATGTACTGTTCGTTGCTTCATTTTGACGGCGAGATCCCCGGCGGTTCGCTGTATGGGGATTACAGCGATTTGATTTCGAAGATGACGATTAACGGGGAGCCCGTTGACAGCACAAACGTATCCTTTATTTGCACTGCTTGGGTTGGCGCAAGCGGCGGTATTATGTTGCGCTTTGTCAATAATCCCGAGGTAGGGGCGAGAATGGTATTGCCCGCAGGCGCGACCTTTACGGTAGATAGCTTGGAAAACCATAACGTTGTCTATAAGCTTGCTTCGGACGTAACGCTCGTTTTCAACGGTACGACTTGGACGACGCCCGTGGTGAAGGAATATTACGTTTTTGAAACGGATGCAATCTATCATACGTATAAGACGGAACAAAACGCGGACGGCAGCTTTACTTACACCCTTCCCGAATACGAAAGAGAGGGCAAGGTGTTGCTTGGTTACGTTATGAATAATCTTGACGGTAGCGGCGAACAGACCTTTATCCCTTCGGGGGAATACACGACCGACAAAGAAACGGTTGCGTTTATTGCGCTTTGGGGAGAATTTACGACGGTGGACGGCGCGTCTATCCGTATTTCGGGCGCGGAAACGAGCGGGATTCGCTGGACGACGAATATCGACGAAGAAGGCTTTAAGAATATTTCGTATTGGGCGGCTGGGAATTATCAATTCGGTACGGAATTATCCGCAGACGGTTTTGCGGAAAACTTTGATATTCCTACCAGCGTATGGAAGGTAGAAGACAGGGAATATACGGGCGTTTTGATTGATATCAACGCGAAATATTACGGGGTATCTTTCACGGCGCGCGGATACGTGGATATCACCTACCACAACGGCGTTACCAAGCGTATCTACGCAACGGCAAACGATACGACGAGATCGATTAAGCAGGTAGCGGAAAAAGCAATTGCTTCGGGGGATTACAGCGGAGCGGAACTTGCGATTCTTCAACAAATAGCAGGCGTTTAATTACGAGGTGAAAAATGAAAGAAAAATTACCTTATCAATCGCCTGACGTGCGCGTGGTGGAGCTTAGTCGTCAAGACGATATCATCACCGCCTCGATCGTGGATAACGACGGCGATTATAGAGACTGGGAAACCGGCGGAGAAATTTGGTAAAGGAGGATAAGAAAATGAAAAACGGATTAAAACGATTTGCGATGCTTACCCTCGGACTTTCGGTTGCTTTGCCGAGCTTTGGCGCTTTTGGCGCGATTAGCGCAAACGCGGAGAGCAAAGGATATTTCATTAGGGATTATTCTCAATATCAAGACAGTGCAAACTTTATGGTCGGCGGGTATTTTGCCCCCGATTTGACCAGCGACGCGGAATTTCAGACGTTGCTTGATTCGGGCTTGGATTTTATCGAATTAAACGGGAATAATTCTGTAACGAATACGGCGAATATTGCGGGCATTTTTGATAAGTGCAGCGAGAGCGGAATGAAGCTTTTGCTTGAATCCAACAAGTTGTCCAATCCCGATGCAATTGGGCTTTGGAATCAATACGTGGGTAATTATTACAGTGGTTGGAATCGTGATTGCGTTATCGGTACCAACGTTTGGGATGAGCCTTCTATGGAGCAAATTGGCGGGATTTTAGACGGTTCTGCATCGAATGCTCCCGACTATATTACGAATCCTATCGCGCAGTTTGAGGCGGCGTTTGCTGGGAAGATGTTTTTCGTGAACCTTCTCCCCGGTTATGCAAGCGAGGGGCTTATCAACGGCGGGGAATCTACTACGCAAATCTCTAACGAAGGGTATAGGGCGTACGTGGAACATTACGCGGATACGATTTTGGATAATTTGTCGGGGCCGAAGGTGTTGTCGATTGACAGTTATCCTTTAAGAAAAACGGGCGAGACGAAGTTTATTACGGAAACCTACTTATCCGACATGGCAACGGCGGCGATCGTGGCGAAAAACCACGGCGCGGACGTTAATTACTATATCCAAACGATGGATCCCGATACGTCGGTCGATTCGTACCGCAACGTCGAAGGGCAGGCGGATATCGATATGCAGTACAGCCTTTCGATGGCGTTTGGGGCAAAGCAGTTGATCAATTTCTGTTATGAAACGCCTGAAAATCAAGGGTTCCAATCGGAGGCGATGGTAACCGCGGACGGCACCCCGACGAATAATTATACCTACGTAAAGAACCGCATTGCGAAAGTTGACGCGATGGACGAAGCGTACATGCAATTCGATTGGAAGGGCGTGATTATCTCCAAGGGCACGACGTACGATAGATTCTTGTATAAGAACTTTATGAGTTATAACAATAAAGCGAATTGTTACGGACGGCTTGAGGGAGAGTTCTTTGCCAACGAAATCGCGTATGCGGATAGCTATTCTGCAACGCAAAAGGCGAATTTGACGAAAAACAATTTGGCGAGCGTAACCTCCACGGAAACCACGCTTGTGGGCTGCTTTGAAGACGATATGGGCTATAACGGCTATTATCTTGCCAACGCAAACGACACGACGAGAAGTAACGCATCCACCGTTACGATGACCTTTGACGGTGTCACGGACAAGGTGCGCGTATACCAAGGATTTGGCTATACCGACGTGGATTTGACTTCAAACACTTTGACCTTGCATATGGCGTCGGGCGAGGGCGTGTTCGTCGTTCCGTTTAAGAGCGTTTCGGGTAATCAAGTAACCCTTTCGATTAACGGCGTGGAAGAGACCACCTTCGTAGCAAGCGGAGAAAACTTCGTGTTGCCGCAAAGAACGGTAGACGGCGAAATTTTCTTGGGCTGGGAATATAACGGCGGCGTATATCCTGCAGGTTATACCTTGAAAGGGATTACTTCGGATATGACCTTGACGGCGGTTTGTTTGGATATGGATATGGTAATCGGCGCGTCGGTGCGTATCGACGACCCGTACGAAAATTCCATCCGTTGGACGGCGGAAGCGGATAAAGAATCTTTGGCGGCGGTCGAGGCGGCGTTTGGCGCAAGCAACGTTGCCTACGGCGTTACGGTGATTTCGCCGAGCAAGGAAGGTTCGTTGACGATTCCTATTTCCCGTGACAAGTTTGGGGAAAGAGTGGTAAACGGCAACCCCGTTTGGACCCTTTCGGGGGTTATGGGCAAGGTGCCTGACGATATGCTGAATACGGAATTTGAAGGCAGAGCGTTTGTGAAAGTGCAATTTGCCGACGGCACGCAAAAGAAATTCTTTGCGGCGGGGAATAACAACTTGCGTTCGATTGCGTACGTAGCGCATATGGCGTACAACGACAAGACTGTTGAATATGGTGAGGAAGCAATGAAAAGGCTGCTCGTATTGTCTTTGCCGTACGTCAACGTAAGCGATAATAACGGTTCGCTTAACGATTGGCTTTCGAAGCTGGATAAAGACAACTACGGCTCGCTTGAAGACTGGTTATTAAATATTGGTTAAAAACCCTTTGATAAGAGGCTGTTTTAAAACAGAGAAAGGAGGAAATTATGAGCAAAGTAACAAGAAGAATTGCGCTTTTTGCATTGTCGTTACTCTTTGCGATTTGTCTGGCGTTTGGCATCGGCGGTGAAGTAAAGAACCGTCTGACGGTAAAAGCGGAAGGCGAAACGACGGTCAATTTGACGTTTAGCGCGCTTGGTTTAAACGGCGGCGAGAACAACGACGCTGGGATTGTAAGCGGAAGATATCTTACGGCGGTTCGTTTTACCACGGGGGTATTATCGGGCAGCACGGATGGCGCTACGGCGGCGTACGATTATTCGAATTTGGTTGAAAATACAACGTTCAGCGGCGAGGGCGATTTTGGTTTTGTGCCCGGTGCAACGAAGTGGGCGCCAGGGTATAAAAATGACGCGGTGTTCAACTTTATATACCTTTGGACGGCGAATCAGCCGCAAAACGGGGACACCGTGCAGGTAAAAGCGGGCGCGTATTTCACGATGGCGGGCACGACGGCAGAGGGCGCGGCTTGCAATGACAAGTACGTCCTTTCCCAGGATTTGAATTTCAAATTTAACGGTACGGCTTGGGAAGTATATACGCCTGTTGTGGACGTGGAAACGGTAAAGGTAACCTTTTCGCATATCAACGTTTCTTGGAACAATAACTCGGAAACGTTCGCGAACGGTATGTATTATACCGTATTACATATGAGCGGTTTGACTTCGAGCGGTTATTATACGCAAGGGGACGATTGGAGCGAAATGATGGCAAATTCGACCGTCAACGGCGGCGAATCCTACTTCGATTTCTGTCCTGCTTCCTTTATCGCAGGGCCGAACGTTGCGGCTGACTTTATCGTAATTTATACGGCAACGGCACCTACGGAAGGCGACGAATTCGTTCTTCCCGCAGGTACGACGTTTAAGGTTGGCGGCGACGATACCAACGTATACGAGCTTGCAAACGCTATTTGCTTGAAATATAACGGTAAAG
>JAZUCW010000072.1:0-2882 GCA_045639305.1 Candidatus Scatosoma sp. | reverse complement strand
CGGTATTTTGGTCGGGGAGAGGAAATCGAGCTGACGAAACTAACCCCGAAAGCCTTGCGGGCGTTGAGAAAAGATTTGCAAATTATTTTCCAAGACCCCTATTCGTCCTTGAATCCGCGGATGACGGTGGGGCAAATTATTGAGGAAGGGGTGCTTACGCACAAATTTTTTCCTAAAAAGAGGGCGGATTTGCGGGAATACGTGCTTTCCGTGATGAAGGACTGCGGCTTGCAAGAATACGCGTTGCAGCGGTATCCCCACCAGTTTTCGGGCGGGCAAAGACAACGAATCTGTATCGCCCGTGCCTTGGCGTTAAAGCCAAAATTCGTGGTCTGCGACGAGTGCGTTTCCGCTTTGGACGTATCCATTCAATCGCAGATACTCAATCTTTTGTCCGATTTAAAGGAAAAAGAGGGGCTGACCTATCTTTTCATCTCCCACGATTTGTCTGTCGTGCGGCATATTTCCGACCGTATCGCCGTTTTATATTTGGGCAAAATCGTCGAAATCGGCGGTGCGGAAGAGGTGTTTTCCACGCCCCGTCATCCCTATACCGTAGCCCTCGTCAGCGCGATTCCTTCCATCGAAGCAAAGGCAAAAGAAAGAACCCGAATTTTATTGCCGAGCAATCCGCAGGGCAATAGTTTGCCGTCGGGTTGTCCCTTTCACCCCCGCTGTTTTATGGCGCAAGATTGCTGTAAAGAGGGCGACGTTCCGAAAAAAGAAGTGGGAAATGGGCATTTCGTCGCTTGTCATTTTGCCGAAATTCCCACGGAAGAAAAAGAGCGTATGGCAAAAAAAAGATCGGGGATATAACGCTGTAAAAATCTTTGCGCCGTCTTTAGACGGCGTATTTTTTGTGCTTGCGGCGTAAAGTGTGTGAAAATACGCAAAAAAGATGAAAATATCCCTCGCGCGTGCCCGCGAGGCGTTGACAAAGAAAGGGGGAAAGTAGTATAATAAAAAAAAGACGAAGTTCTTAAAAAATTTTTTATCTTTTGGAGGATATTCAACAACAACCATGGTACCCCTAACTATCGCGATTATCGTTTTGGTGCTTCTTTCCGGTTTTTTCTCCGGGACGGAAACGGCGTTTTCCTGCGCGAATAAAATCAAATTAAAAACCTACGTAACGCAGGGTAAAAAACGCGCGAAATCGGTATATAAATTTGCGGACGAAAAATATGATAAACTCGTTACCGCTATTCTTGTCGGCAACAACGTCGTCAACCTGACCGCTTCTGCGCTCGGTACGATTCTGTTTGCAAAGCTTATCAATAACGCTGACGTGGCGACGACCGTTTCGACGGTTGTATTGACCGTCGTGGTGCTTATTTTCGGGGAGATTACCCCCAAATATCTTGCAAGCGTGTATCCCGAACGGATGTGTTTCTTGTTTTATCCGTTGATGCAGCTTTTTTATTGGTTGCTCTTCCCCGTCTGTAAAATTTTCGACGGGTACAAGGCGATTTTGGCGAAGATATTCAAGCTGAAAAAGGACGAAACGGTTACGGACGAAGAACTGCTTTCGCTCGTCGAAGAGGCGGAGGAGAGCGGTACGTTAAAAGAGGACGAATCCGAACTTGTCCGTTCTGCGCTTGAATTTGACGATTTGAAAGTGGAAGATATCCTCGTGCCCCGCGTGGAAGTATATGCGGTGGACGAAGATTCGACGATGGACGAAATCCGCGAGCTGTTCGAACGCAGCGGGTATTCCCGTTTGCCCGTCTATAAAGACACCATCGACAACGTGATCGGGCTCGTGCACGAACGCGACTTTTTCAGCGGATATTTGCGCGGCGAGAAAAACATCAGCCATCTCGTACAAGAGATCGTCTTCACGACCGAATACACCCGTATTTCTACCCTCTTAAAGCAGCTGCAAAAACAAAAAATCCATATGGCGGCGGTTTCGGACGAGTACGGCGGTTTGGTGGGGATCGTTACGTTAGAAGATATTTTGGAAGAACTCGTTGGGGAGATCTGGGACGAACACGACCAGGAAGAAGTGCATTACGGCAAAATTTCCGAAGAGGAATATTGGCTGGATGGGAAATGCGAATTGGACACCTTCTTCGAACTGTACGAACTTGAAATCGAAGAGGACGCGTTTGATTCGAATACGGTCGGCGGTTGGGTAACGGAAGAATACGGCGGGATTCCCCCGATCGGCGAAACCTTAACCTTCAAAAACGTAGAGATAAAAATCGTAAAGGCAAGCAAACAAAAAGTATTAAAACTTCGCTCGAAGCGTATCGAAACGGACGGCGAAGAAAAAGAATAAATTTTTTAGGAGAGAAAAGATATGGCAACGATTTTGGTCACGGGCGGTTGCGGATATATCGGTTCGCACACCGTTCTCGAACTCTTAAACAAAAATTACGACGTCGTGGTGGTGGACAATTTCAGCAATTCCAGCATAGAAAGTTTGCGCCGCGTGCAGAAGATTACTGGCAAAACAGTTGCCTTTTACGAAGCGGACATTCGCGACAGCGTAACGATGGAAAAGATTTTCTCTGCGCACAAGTTCGACGCGGTTATCCATTTTGCGGCGTATAAAGCGGTAGGCGAAAGCTGTCGTTTGCCCTTGAAATATTACGAAAACAATATCAGCGGCACCGTTTCGCTGCTGCAAATTATGGAAAAATTCGGCGTTAAGAAAATTATCTTCTCCTCGTCGGCAACCGTTTACGGCGACCCCGAACGCTTGCCTTTGGATGAAAATTGCCGCCTTTCCACGACCAACCCTTACGGCAGTACCAAACTGATGATGGAAAACATTATGCAGGATTTGTACAAGGCGGATAACGAGTGGAATATTATTTTGCTCCGCTATTTCAATCCCGTTGGGGCGCACGAAAGCGGACTTATCGGCGAAGACC
>JAZUCW010000071.1:0-15017 GCA_045639305.1 Candidatus Scatosoma sp. | reverse complement strand
ACCCTGCTTTTAATCGGAAAAAAGATTTTTATCCATTCTTTCAATTCAAATCGGATTCCAATTTTTTTCGCCGTAAGCGTACCGACAAAATCGTTGCTATATCTATTTACGCCGTCTATTCCAGAAAAGCCGAAAAGTTGCCCGTAGCCCCAAATATTATTTAATTTCATAACTTGCCTCACCTAAAACTTTTTATTCCAAACACTGATTTTCCAATCGTCAATATCCACAACTGTGGTTTGATTATAACAAAAATGCAATCTCCACGGAACTGAATCGAATAAATATTGATTATAAATTTTTTCCGTTCCGCGAACCCACGGATCAATCAAAAAGCGTTCAAGCGAAATCGGCCAAAAACAAACGGACGGAGCAATTTTCTCGTATAACGTTTTCACTTGCCCGTACTCTTTTTCCTCCGCGCAATGCAACCCGTGATGTGCCACTTGTAAAATATCGCTTTTTAACGTTTTATTATCGCAATAAATAGGCGAATTCTCCTCAACCATTTTAAGTATTCTGTCGCTTTCTACGTCGCCAAGCACCATAAAACTCCTACCGTTATCAAAAGAAAATTTCAAAACGGCGCAGGTTTGATTTTGATTCCAAGCTTTTTCGGGATATCTATCAAACGCCGTCGTCAAAACGTCAACGCAAACGTTTGCAAAACGAAAACTATCGCCCGTTTTCAAAAGGATTTTTTTTGCATTAGGATAAAGTTTCATTACTTCATCCCACGCTTTTTCACGCTTTATATCGATAAATTCTTTGCCTCTAACGGGGAAATTATACGCAAAATTTTCCACCGTAATTTCCCCACAAAAATCACGCAAAAACGCAGTCGCTAAATCGATATGGTCCATATGACAATGCGTAATAAACCACACCGCGATAACGGGCTTTTCGCCCATTGCTTTTTCCGTCAAATACGCCCAAAGCGTATCCCTATTTTGCCCGTAATTAAAAATCGTTTCCCCGCCGTCGATAATTATAAATCTACCGTCTTGGAGCTGAATAACGTAGGACATGCCCCCGTCGATTACGAGCTGCATCTGCGCAACCGTCGTTTTAAAATTCATCTTAATCCTCGCTCAATTTATCGTATTCTTCAAACAATTCCTCGTAATTGCGGAAGATTTGTTCGTAAGTATAACCGTACTTCCCTTTTGCGACCTCGTAACTAAACACACCGTCGTAACCGACTTTTTCAAGCGCGAAAATCACTTTCATCCAGTCGATTTTTCCCTCTTTGGGCAAGGCGTGCAATTCTTGTTTGTAATCGTGGTCGGAAATATGCAAAGCCGAAATTCTACGCCCCATTTCAAGCACGGCGTCTTCCGCCGTTCCCCAAAATACGTGATTGACGTCCAAACACAATTTGCCTTTGGGTACTTGGTCAACAATTTTAATCACCTCTTTGGGGCTATCGCATTCGCGCGGCAAATTTTCTAAACAAACCGCAGACTTCGTCGTTTCTATCAACTCTTGAAAGGATTTTATAAGCGCAGGTCTGCGCAATTTATCAATTCCCTCAACCGCAGGATCGCTTAATCCGCCGTGAAAAACGTAATTTTTTGGCTTAAACCCGTCGCAAAGTTCAATAATTTGCTTAAATTCGTTTACAGCGAAACGGCGCACGGCCTCGTCGTAGCTCGAAATATAGCAAAATCTATAAAAGGGTAAATGCACGGAATTTAATTCCAAGCCCTCGTCTTGAATGGCTTTTAAGCCGTCTGGAATAACCCCTAACGCCTTTTCAATGGAATTTTTATAACCGCCGACGCCAACCAGCGTAAAATCTACGCTGTCAAACCCGACTTTTTTGATTTCCTTGACTTCTTTATAAAACTCTTTACGAAAATCAAAAACGTCGAACATATCTACGTTGATACCAGACTTTAATTTATACATATTACTTCCCCCAAACGGTAGCCTTACCGTTTTCGTACCGCCAAAAATTCCCCGTTTCCGCGGGAGTTTCTTCCGAATAATAATATTTCGTTGCGTCATCCTTCAAATGCTCGTTACCTTCCCCCCAAACGATTTGAGAAAAGGCGGTTTGCGAGCCGACATAATACAAGCAGTCAAACGCTTTCGTCGTATCGTATTGAAACATTTTATAAAACGCCTCTTTCCCAACCGTTTGTACGGAAGAACCAAGTATTACGCTCATCAACGAACGGCTGCCTCTAAAGGCGTAATCGCCGATTTCGGTTACGCCGTTCCCGATTTTTACCGTTGCGATCTTATAACTGTTTTGGAACGCGCCGTCCGCAATCCTCGCGACCTTATCTCCCATCGTAACGGAAAGCACGAATTGATTGTTGTAAAAGGCTTGCGTTCCTATCGCCGTTACGTTTTCGGGGATAACCAAATTGAAGTTTTGCGTTGCCAAATTACTAATCAATTCAACGTATTCCCCGTCCGTATATAAAACCGATTTATCTTCAAGCATTGACAAACGGGAGTTTCCGCCTTCACGATAAATATGAGAAACGCGTTTCGCTATATTCCCAAATTCTCCCGAACCTGCGCGCAAGCCTAAATTCGAACGGTTATAAATTTCTTTTAGCTTATAACAACCGCTGAACGCGCTACTTCCGACAAGCCCAAGATTTTCCCCAACCGTAAGATGTAAGACGTTTCTACAATGATTAAACGCTTCACTACCGATAATCGATATATCGTCGCCAAGAAGAACGTAATTTGCCTGCTGACAATAATCGAACGCCTTTTCGCTAATTTCGGTTATACCGTCGCCAAGAACAATATATTGCGCCTTTCCGCACTCATAAAACGCCTCCGCACCAATTACGAGGTTATCAGCTGCGGGTATTTCTATGAAACCAAGTTCGTCGCAACTGTAAAACGCCTTTTTGCCAATTTTTTTCAAAGAACTGTTAAACGTGATTTCTTGCAAATAATCACAATCTTCAAATGCGCTTTCGCCGATAGCGGTTAATCCGTTAGGTAAGACGATTTCCGTCATTCTAACGCACCGTAAAAAAGCTTTGTCTTCAATCGTCTGCACCGACGTTCCAAGCTCAATCGTTTTTATCGTATGACAATAACTAAAAGCTTCCTTTCCTATTTTTGTTACGCCGTTACCAAGCGTAACTTTCTCTACGTTCGGACAAGAAGAAAACGCAAACGCCTCAATTTCGGTTACGCTATCGGGAAGCACGATTTCGCCTATTTCTACTTCCCCTTTAAAAGCGTTTTCGCCTATTTTTGTAACGGGTTCTCCTGCATACGTTGCGGGAACGATCAATATTCCGCTATCGTATTTCCCTATTCCCGTAACCGTATAACCCGTTTCATTCTTTTCAAAAACAAGTCCGCTTTCGTTTTCAGTCGGTTGCGTAGGCGTTAAATTACAAGCCGTACCTCCCACCGCGCAACAAAAGCATAAAACGGCTAAATAGGATAAAGCCTTTTTCTTTTTCATAATATAAGCCCTCTTAATTTCATACCAAGCCGCCCGAAGACGGCTTGGTATTTTTTTCTCTTTTTTGTTTAGTTTTTGGTATTCCAAACAGGTCTGCCGTCAGTATCAAGTTTGAAATAGCCAGTCTTAATCAAATCCGCATACTTGCCTTCCGTAGTAGGCATATCTTCAAACGAATCATAACGTTCACAACCAGTAATCTTATTCGTTGCGTTGGATATATTCGCCGCATCATAACTTGTTTTACCAGAGACATACGTAAATGATATCGTATCTAAGAAATATACATTTTTCCAATTTGCCCATACGCTTTCATCCGTAGTCTTACCGCCTGTATTTACTTGCCCAAAAACACCATATTGAGTAGTATTACTTGATACATTCTCGTTACTGGGTTCGATAATTACGTTTTCCATAACGACCGTATATCTTGCATAAGCAGCCAACAAACAATCGTTTTTCGTATTTCGGCAATACTCTGAAGAAACATATACGTTAGATATCTTTGCATAATCGAAAAGATATGCCCCAAACAAAGAGTAATACCCCAAAGTATTCCCCATCTCTATATTTTTAAAAGCAACGTTTTGTACCGTTCCGTACTCGCCGATAACGCCAAACAAGCCGTTGGCATTCATTGTAATATTTGATACGGTGTAACCGTTTCCGTCAAACGTCCCCGTCAAACCGAAATTCCCAGAAATGTCTATTACAGAATCATCGCTTGCTAACGTCATATTTTGTTTACCTTCTCCATTGATACCTTGGAATGTCTTTGGACCAACGTGTTCGTGCGAGGTATAACCGTCCTTATTACCGTCAATATTCTTGGCAAGAATGTAATAACCGTTAAACTTACTTGCTTCTGCGTCTTCAACGCTGTTAAACTTATACTTCGTATCCGAACCTTGAATTTGGAAATATTCCAGATCCGCTGCGCTGTCGATAACCAGTGTGTAGGCTTTTACGAGATAGTTGGTTTTTACACCATCTGCCGTTGCCTGCAAGGTTACGTAACCGACATCCGTGGTATAGCCGTCTTCCTTAATAAGAACAGGTTCTACGCCGACAAGCGCGCCGTTATCCCAAGAAAGTGCTTCACCGTTTTGCGTAACGGTGGCGTTTTCGCCGAACGTCGTTTCAAGCGAAGCCGTGCCCGTACCACTTACCAACAAGCCGTCTTTCGCAGAGAACATACCCGCAACCTTTTTATATGTAGGCATACCGTTCCATACGGGGAATTCGCCCGTGGTATCCCAACAAACGGAGTTAAAGCTTGTATAAACATTATTTGTCGTATCGTTGATAAACGCCATTGCGTCGTTATAACGTTTTACCCCGACAAGAGCACTTTCGTCGATTTCCTTTTGCGTACTACCGTTTTTACTTGCGTGCCCAATTTTTGCGGGAGAAATCACGTATGTATTTTCAAAATCTACGTCTTCAAAATTCTGGGCATAAGCGGTAAACGAGCCATAGCTTTGCGTTTCATCACGGTCCTCTGCAGGGCATTCAAAAATGCAATTTTTAAAGTTCGAATCACTAATAGAAGCAAATCCCACGGCAGTTACCTTCCCTACTGAGCCTAAATTGTTGACTTGCAAATAAACATTTTCAAACGTTGCGTTTTGAGCAACCGAAGCTAATCCGTAAGTATAATTCATATTAAGCGTAAGAGATACGTTCTCGAAAGCCACGTCTTTTACCGTACCGCCGTTTATCAAACCGAATAAACCGTAGTCTTCAAGCGTAAGTCCACTTATGGTATGTCCTCTACCGTCAAACGTACCCATCAAACCATACGTGCCACTAATTTGCGCCATTTGATTTTGGTTATTTGCAATACCCATACCGCCTTTCGTATGCGTATATTCACTTGCGTCGATATCGTCACCGAGTACGTAATATCCGTCTTGCAATCTACCGTCGCTATAATTGCCACTAACGGTATTTCCTACACCGAAAATATCCAAATCTTCCGCTTTGCGAATAACTTTCGTTGCAGAAATAATCGGCGTACTGTAAATATCACCCGATTCCGTGATGACGGAAAGCCACGTTTCGCCTTCAATCGAATAGCTACAATCGCTAATCGTTACCGTCGTCCCCGAAACCGTTGCGTCAACTCTGTTCGCCCCGACTAAAACCTCATAATTCGTACCAACGCCAGCCAAATCGGTTATATTTGCCGCAACTTCCGTTTCAGGGTTTTCCAAATCTAATACAGCTGGAAGCTCCCCTTCCGCAGTTTCTTTGCGGTATTCGTTGCCTACCATATAGCCCTTACCGATAGCTTGCTTGGTTGAGTCAAGCTTATCAAGTTCGCCCGTCAAGTCCGCCATATTCGCGACTTGTCTTGCCGAACGGGAAGTCGAAATGTTCGTTACGTCCGCGTAAACGTAAGTACCGTCGGGCATTACCGCATACGAACGAGCCGTCAATTCAAGCTTATACGCCGAAGCAAGAATCTCCGCGTCCGTTTTCGCCGTTTCGGGATTTGCTTCCTTATAATCTTTAACGATATCGTTGTAATTTACAACGGAATAATAAGTAACATCGCTTTCACTCGGATCTATATCGTACTTCACTGCGATATCCATATATTCTTGATTTCCTAAATCCGTCGTGTGCTTTAATTCTCCGCTAAAACTGCCCGTCGGCGCTACGATCGTACCGTAGCTTACGGGTTTAGTTTCTTGCGCGTTGTACCAACTGCTTTCTACTACCGTGCCCCAACGAATACCGCTAAACGCGTCGTTCAAGCTGACCGCCGCGCCATTTTCCATATAAAAGCTTCCGCTTTCATTTTCCGCTTTTGCATTCAAAGCGGGATTTTGCCACAAAGCTGCTCCTGCGCCAACGCACGTTAACGCCAAGGCTGCCATTCCTACTGTTAACTTAAAACGTTTCATAATTTAATTTCCTTTTTTTATAGTCGTATATTTGAATTGCACGCCTGCAATATTTCTTTAATTAACTGCGTAGCCGTCAATCAAGCCAACCGGGTGAAAATGAATTTACGGAAAATTTAGTTCCGTTTTCTTCTACCGTTTCACCATTTCCCGATGAAGTTATAACGTCTTCATCAAAGTGTAGAATCGCAACTTTTAGAACACGGTATTCTTTTTTCTCCATAATTTTCCCTCCTTTTTTAATTTATCCAATCTGTTTCAAAATCGCCTATGGAATGGTCTGGCACTTCGTAATAGCCGTTCGCACTCTTCCATTCGGGCGTTTTTCCCGATACATTCCAATACGACGAAGAAAATCCCGAATAATTATTAGAATTGTCCGCTTGCATTTGCGTTTTCGTCGTATATTGTTTTACGCCTTCAAGTTTTACCGTCAATATCACCCAATCCTTTTCCGTATATCCGTCAGGAATCGTCGGTGTAAAGGTCGAATTAGACGCTAAAACCCAATTTTCCGTATAACACTTGAACGTAGCTCCGTCCTCGGTTACGTTTTTATTCGATTTAACGTACCCCAAGACTTCTTCCGAAATAACGTAAACGTTGGAGTATCTCGTCTTATCTCCCGTAGCGAACAAGTCGTTATTTCTTGATGCCAAGCTACCGTAAAGATTAAGAGTACCCGTAATCGGCACATTTTCACTATCAAAAATACAATTAGAAATTTGACTACAATTTACACCTTGCGCCACAACCGCGCTCGCCTTATTTATCGTTTGCTCGGAAAGCTGAATATACACGTTTGAAATCTCGGCATTGTTAATCCAACCAGCAATCGTTGCCACGTAATCGTCGTTAACGTACTTTACCTCCGTAAATCCCACGTTCTTAACCGTTCCGCCGTAAACGTAACCAAACAACCCAAAGCGTTTAAACGTAATACCTTTAACTGTGTATCCTTGACCGTCAAACGTACCCGTTAAACCATAAGGATATACGCTTGCGATTCCTCTTCCAGTCAAAGAATTCCCGCTATCCGCATGCACGTATTCAGAAGCGTCGATATTATTTTGCAAAATATAATATCCGTCCCACACCTGCATTTCCTTGGTTTCGTCAATCGGACTAAACACGCCACCCGAATATTTTACGTTGGTGTTAAACACCTTTAAATCATCTGCGGAATTGAATATCCCCGAATAGCCTTCGATATTCATTTCGTAGCCGTACTCCGCGGTTAAAACGGTAATTTTGCCCGTAAATTTGCCCGTTTTGCTACTCTTCACACCAAAAACCTTATTGTTTTTAACCGTCAAAGCATTTCCGCTTTCGTCATACGCTTCGATTACCGTACCTCCCATTATCTTAACAAGGGAAGAACCCGTTTGCGTATCGCCGTGAATTGCCGAGAAGTCTTTTACCACCTTATCGTAAGCATAAATCGTTTGAACTACCGTAACGGGAATCTCTAAAACGTAATTCTCCCCGTCTACTTCCGTGGAAATTTTTATTAAAGCTTCTCCCTTTACGCCTACGCTTTCAATCGTTTGCTTCGTTAAATCCAAATCAATATATTGCTCACCGCTTACTATTTCCAAATCGTAAGGAATATTCGCACCGTTTGCAGTTGCCGTTATCACAAATGGAGTCGGCTCGCTATCTTTGGTATAGAGTTTTAACGAACTTACACCGTCGTTCAATCGGAAATCCACTCCTGCAATGATGGTCGCGCTGACAGTAGCTGTAAGCGATTCGCCTGTAATTCCACGCCAAGTACCAACTACGTAAATATCTACCGTACCCGTTTTAGCAGGGTAGAACAAGCCGTCGGTAACCCCGCCGAAGGTCGTATCGGAAAGCGTATATTCAAACGTTGCGTCGTCATACGTTTTGCCGTTAAATTCAACCAACCCGTTCAAATCAATAAAAGTATCTAAGCTCGTCTTTACCGTAGAATTCGTCACACCCGTCATTTTTAATATGGGTATCATATCGCCCAACCCGACGGTAATTTCACAAACCGCCGTTGCCGTGCCGTAGGTCGCCATTACCGTGGTCGTACCCACGTTTACCGCCGTCAATCTGCCGTAATTATCTACCGTAACAATGTTTTCGTCCGCCGACGAAAAGGAAACTTCCACGCCTTCAACCTGCGTATATCTTGCGATAAGCACTTCCTCGTCGCCTAAAGTCATTGAGAGCTTTTGAGCATCTAAACTCACTTCATAATTTATGTTCGGGTCATCTTCGGTAGATTTACAACTGCTACAAGCCGAAAAAGCAAAGCAAGTACATACACAGAGAAATACCACCACAAAACATTTTTTCAATTTACTCATATTTCCCTCCTCACAACGACATTACCCAATCGTAAAAGTTTGAAGACGTTGACGATTGCATACCTTTCAAATCTTGATCCAGCATAATGTTTTTCAATCGAGAAATATATTCGGCTTTCTTATCCGCGTTCAATTTACCCATTTGTGTATCTAAAATAACGTACAGCACGCTTATTTCTTCCGAATCGATATGTTGACAAATTCTCGTATATAATTCGGGATCGGTAATTTGATAACGAGCGACATCCTGTTTCGCCGTTTCCATCGTATTAAGCCAACCCTCTAACATTGCCAAGCTCCAATATTCTGCTTGCGCAAGATTCGGTCTGCCGTCGCCTTTACCGTGCAATAAATATTCTCCGATAATGACTTCGCGCATATATTGACGTTGCACCATAAACAAACGTTTCATTCTCGGCGCGGCGTCTTCGAACATTGCGTTGAACCAATTATCCACGAGTTCGTCCATATTAAGCGAAGTATCCCAGGAAAGTTTCGAATCCAAGTAAACTTTCAAATTATGCCAAGCCGTGTTCGTTCCTTTTGAGCCGTCTTGTTGCTGTTGGAACCAATGGCGGTTACTTCTATTCGCAAACCAAGCGTACGCCTCAGGCGTAAATAAAGCAAAAGAATCGTACATCCAAAGGAAATTTCTAAAATTCGTACCGTAATGCCAGAACATTATGTTGTCGGTAAGCGCGCACCACTTATCTACGTTCGTTCTTCCTTCCGAGTTCGTATCGTCAAACAGGGAGAATTGTCCGTCCATATTCGTTATCGCCATATACGCGCCAACTCTGTCGTGGACTTCCATCTTCCCCTTAAAGCCGTCGATTCCCTCATAGGTTTTCGTTACGGCGTTATAACGCGCGGGCGCGGTTATCGTGTATTGATAGGCAAACATATAAATTGTAAAATCTTCGCGGTAACCGATATGGTCGGTATTATTTTCAAGCCACTCGTCCAACATTTCCGCCAAGTCGTTCAAGAAGAATAATTGAACAGCCGCTTGCGTTTGATATTCTTTGGCTATCTTTGAACAGCTTTCGCACGTACAGTAATTTTGGTTATCCGCCTGCGTCATAGAAATCGCATTATAGTGCGGATATTCATCAGGCGTATAAACGCTTAAACTGAATATTATCTTCTTTAAAGCCTCGTCAAGCATTGCTTGATATTCGGTTTCGTCCCCACGCGCGGTAAAGCAAGCTTGACCGCCGCCGTTAACCGAAAACCAGTTAGGATGATAATTCTCGCTTCCCTCCACCTTATAAACGGTTTCGGGATACCAGTAAGTAATATTCGTACTAGCGCCTCTTGTAGAAGCTGCGTCGAATTGACTGTGTACCGGCATTAAATTATATCCGCGCGCGCCGTAATAACGCATACGGTAACCAAACATACTTTCATCATAATCAAAGCTTTCCGTTACCAAAATATTGCCGTTTCTACCCCTATGCTGGAAATCGGGGATATCCGTTACGTCGTAAGCCTTTAAGAATTTTTCGCTACAACGTTCGATTTGCATACAGTCCAAGTAATACGTTTCATAGTTAAAGGTTATACTCATAAACGTATACACCGAGAACAATGTACCCTCGTCTAATCCGCCGCAAAGATAAACATTTTTATCCTTGGTAACGATACGGTGTCCGTCTTGACCGAGGACTTTCTGCTCGATAGAAATTCCTGCGCTTTCCAACAGCGTCGTTCTGCCGATAGAAATGTATTTCGTGTTCGCATTGTGGGTTAATCCCTCGTCCGTAATACACGAAATTTCGATATTCGTCGCGTCTTTAAACAAATCGATAAATTCGTCGCGAGCAGTCAAAACAACCGAAGTCGCGTTAACGGGAATTACCAACGTATAGTCCGTTTTTCCGTTCCTTACAAGGTAATCGTTCGTGTCGGGCGCAGTATAGATATGCGTGCCGTCGTACGTTTCGTAAGTCGTTACCTCCTCCAACTCTTTTTCTTTACCGTTAAATATTCCTTTACAGGAAGTACCCAATACACTAAACAAGGTCGTTACGCTTAAAAGCAAAGATAATATTTTCATCTGTTTTTTGATTTTTATCATATTTTCTCTCCTCTTGTCAGCTTACCCGTACGGTGTAAATTGCCGTCGCATAGTTGCCGTTCGCGTCGTAGCAGGAATATACCACCGTATAAACGCCCTTTTCTTCCGCCAAAAACGTTCCGTTCATAATTTTTGCAGTCTTTAACGTAGGCGCAAATACCGTAACGTACGTTCTCATCTCTTCTTTACTCGATTGATCGTCCGAGTACGTATATTCGGCAAGCGTAATTCGCTCCCCGACCTTAGCGTCTATCACGTCGCCATCCTTCACTTCCTTCAGCGAAATCGTCGGGCTAACGCGGTCGTCAACTATGATACTAAACCCTAACGTTGCCGTATTGCCCCATTGGTCTTGATAGCGATACATAATAGAATAGGTGCCGTAAGAACTTAATTGAATCTGATAGCTTCTATTTACCTCGCATTCGCCGTTCAAGACTATGCCGTCCAAGGACGTTACCCATTCCTTATTCGGAGCTTTTGCCGACAACGAGAGCTTGCCCTTCAAATACGGAGAGAATATATCTCCCACTTGCGCGACTCCCAAATCGAGAATGCGATTAAGCTCGTAAATGCCGTTGGATAAGCCCGAAACGTAAATGGTCGGCTCACCGTCATCGTTATGGCGATTATTTAAAGATTGTTCATTAAGCTTTCTGATATTTAAGCAAGCGTTATCGGAAATCCCTTGTAGCGTCACGGAAAGCAATACTTTATCCGAGCTAAAGCCGTTTTTCCACGCATACGTTTTTGAATTCTCAACGAAACCGCCTTTTTCCTCGTCGTAAAAAATACGAGTTCTTTCGCCCGCAAAAGAACGTTTTAACGATAAAGAGTTACCCTCATCAATCGAAATCCACGCTACGTTGCCCGTTCTCGTATAATTTATATCCACTTTCTTTGTTCTATCGTAATAATCGGTTAAAGTAATCTTTACGCCCGTCAAAGTTCCGTAATCCACGGGCAATACCGTTTCGTCCTTTTCCGTCGTCGGATCGTCCTCTACCGCCAAAATATCGGCAAGCACCGTAAATTCAATGCTAAAATAGGACAAAGAAATGGGTTGCGCGTAAACGAGCGTACTGCTACCGTAGCCAAGCAAGGAAGTAAAGTTCAAGCCGTCCTTTTCCGCCACGCACGATACTTCCGTTTCGTTTACTCTAAAATACTTATCCTTTTGCAAATCCCCCCCAAAGCCTACGTCTATTACTTTTACAGGGTCCGAATAAATTTCCGTTTCTCCGCGCGTATATTTAAACTGCGCCGTTCCCGCTTCCGCAATCGTAAAATCATTATAATCGATTGCTTGATAAGCTCCGCCGTTTACGCTAACAGCAACCGCCGTTGCATACTTGGTGGGCGTTGCGGTTTTATATTCCTTTGCGTACACCGTATCCAACGTATAGCGCGCGTTAGCAAGAATATACTCGGGCAAGACAGGTTCTTCAATCGTAATAATATCCGAAGCCGCCGCCGTTACAACGCAACTTTTCTCATACGTTTTGAAGGGCGTTGCATACCGATAAGTCAACTCGTAAGAGCCTACTCCGTCCAACAACATCGTGTTGCCGATTATTTCTTTTCTTTCTCCGCCTTTAAACGCGACGAGCTTTTCCACTTTTTCCGTGTCAGTATATAAACCGTCCATCGTGCACGCAGGCAACATAAAGAGTTCGCCAGCTTGTGCCGTCAAGTTTTCAGGGAGATTGAAATTAACGGCTTTATCGTTAGGCGATTGAACGCACTCAAGCGGAACCACCGCCGTTCCAACGTTGCCGTATTTGTCCGTCGCCGAATAAACGATAGAATAAGTCCCTACTTTTTTAGGGGTAAATTCCCCGTTTTTCAAACCCATTCGGATATTGTCCGTCTTATTGGGATTGTAGGCGTAATATACCGCTTTTTCAGCCTTTGTCCCTAACGGCAAATTCAAATCAAAAGCCGTCGCGTCGGGAATTTTAACCGTTTCGTTTAAGGCAATTTTGATATTGTCCCGTTGCAAGTTTTCATCAAGAATAAGAACGGGATCTTTTATGTCCGTTTCCTCTTTTTCCGATTCGATCAACGTTTTAAAGCCGTCCCCCGAGAGCCCCTTGATAGACGCAAATTCTATATTGCAAATATCGGCTTCGAAATTATCCGCATAAACGCTTAAATACACTTCGCCCGTCGTAAAGCCTTCAAAAGGATTCGTGTCGTACACATCGGTATTATCCAAATCGGTTACCAAGCGCTGTACGAGCTTTTGATTGTTTTGGCTCCAAGAATTTTTCGTAAACCGCTGTTCCCCGTAATCGTAAAACAACTGATAACCGTATTCGTCTGCGTTTGTCGAATCTAACGTCGTACCTATTTTAGGCGCGTATCTAAATTCATAACGCGTACCATCTATATACACTTCTTTATTGTACTTTATCGTATAGCTTTCATTTCTTTGAACACACCCGCTTGACTTTTGTCCAACCGCACCGATACTCAAATCAGGGATTCTATTCGATTGATCCTCCCGCCATTCTAATTTTATCGTTACGTAGATAGAGGGATCGTAGCAATCAGTCAACGTAAAATAAATAGTTCTCGCCTCTATTTTGTCACCGTTATATCCTTCCAATAAATCGGATTGATTGTAAGGATAAATTTCAAACAAGGGAACGTCTCTATTTTGCGTAAGATCTATCGCACGATTAAAATAGAATTTCGATTCAGGCGCAAGAGATACCTTTAAGCCGCTTTTCCCCGATTCCGAATCAGCGCAAGCGATTTGCTCTACGTATCCCCAAGACGAGCCTTCGTCCGTCGTGAAGATTTCCTTCGTAACTTTAAACGTTTTCTCCGCCGAAACAATCTTACCCGATACGGTCGCATACCAAATCACGGTATACGTACCTTCTTCATTCAAAATAACCGTCTGGTTTTCATACGCTTTACCGTTAGGCATTCTTACAACTGCTTTCGTCGCATTTACGCCGTCTATCGTAGCCGAAGGCGCATTAAAAGATGAACCATACGGATACCAAGCTTGCATTTCCGAACCGTCAATAAAAACCAACTCGTACGCTTGTGCAGGTAAAACGGAAACGTTATCACTTACACTCAACGCACCTATTCCAGCCGTCGCAATGCAGGCAAAGCATAATACGCTCGTTAAAATTTTCTTTAATTTATTTTTCATTATTTACTCCTAAAATAGTAAATTATTGTTTTAAACCGCCCATCGTGATATTGCCCATCAATTTATTCTTCAAGAAAATAAACACAATTAAAATAGGAACCGCCAACGTCATTGCTCCTGCAACTCTCACGACCATTTCACCGCCACCAACTTGATTATTATTCGTTAAAAACCAAATGGTATAGGCAAGCGTCGGATGTGAAGGCATATATAAAAATGCCGTTTGATAATCATTCCAAAATCCTACGAATTGCACTAAAAATACCGACGCGAGCATTTTTGACGATAAAGGAATAATAATTGACAGCAAAATATGTAATTGCGAAGCCCCGTCAATCTCCGCCGCTTCCGCAAAAGAATTGGACAAAGATTTATAGAAAGCGCAAAATACAAAGAAATACATACCCGTAAACGAGAATTTCTGCAACAAATATCCCCAAATCGTGTCGTATAAGCCCATTTGCCGAAGCATTGCAAGCATTGAAGACTGGGTACCGACAATCGGCATAATCATAGCGAACAACGCCAAACCTGTAATAAGACCATTAAATTTAAAATCAAATTTAGAAACGGCATACGCAACCAACGCAGGAACGATGGAATGTAAAAACGCGCCGATAACCGTGTATATCACCGTATTAAAAAGTACGCCTAAAATGCCGCCCGTTGCTTGACGGCTTATAATTTCTCCGTTATACCAATATTCGGATCTTGCATTTTCTTCAACCAAATGATAATCGCGAATAATAATTTGATAATTAAACAAATTCAATAAATAATCACGACTGTTCGCAGGATTGCTTGAATCCAACGTAGGAAATCCCAATATATTGTCGTTAAAGAAAATATCGTAAGGATTTTTAAACGAAGTTATCAATCCCCAAACCAACGGAAATATAATGGATACGGCGTATACGGAAAGAATTATTAAAATTGTAATGATGAAAACCTTATTAAAAACAGATTTTTCTTTTTTCTTTTTATTTTTAACTTTTAATCCCATTACTACGCCTCCTTTAATCCGTACTCGGTCCGTATTTATTCAATAACCGTCTTATTCCAAGAG
>JAZUCW010000070.1:0-1546 GCA_045639305.1 Candidatus Scatosoma sp. | reverse complement strand
GGAAGAATGGCGCAAATCGATAAAACTTTCCCGACTCTCGACTGTTCGGCTTGTATTTTAACGCCGAAAATGGTAGATTGTGCGCAGCACGAAAAAATCGACATTCTCACCTATTCCGAAGTGGAAGAAGTGAAAGGTTTCGTGGGTAATTTCAACGTTAAAATCCGCAGAAAGGCGAGATACGTTGATGAAACGAAGTGTACGGGCTGTAAGGTTTGTATGGAAAAATGTCCTTCTAAAAAGGGCTTGAACGAATTCAACATGAACCTCAATACCCGTCCTGCAATTTATATCCCGTTCGCGCAGGCGATTCCCAACGTTGCGGTAATCGACCCTTCGCAATGTATCAAGATGAAGACGGGCAAATGCGGTATCTGTCAAAAATTCTGCGGCGTCGGCGCAATCGATTACGAACAGAAAGACAGCTTTATCGAACGTCAATACGGCGCAATCGTCGTAGCAACCGGGTTCAAACCCATCAATTTGGACGCGTTTAACGAATACGGTTATAACGATAATAAAGACGTTATTACTTCGCTCGAATTGGAAAGATTAATGAACGCGGCTGGTCCTACGAACGGCGTGCTTCTCCGTCCCTCCGACGGCGAACATCCAAAGGTTATTACCTTTATTCAATGCGTGGGCTCGCGTGATACCAGCGGTTGCGGAAAACCCTATTGCTCGAAGATTTGCTGTATGTATACGGCAAAACACGCAATGCTTATCCGTGAAAAATATCCCGACACCGAGGTACACGTATTCTATATCGACGTTCGTACGCCCGGTAAGAACTACGACGAATTCTATCGCCGCGCGGTAGAACAGTACGGCGTAGACTATATCAAGGGTATGGTTGGCAAAGTATATAACGAAAACGGGAAATTGATGGTACAAGGCTCGAATCTTATCGATAACGAACAAATCACCATCGAATCCGACCTCGTCGTTTTGGCTGCGGCAATCGAACCCGAACCCTCGGTTAGAAAGATTGCAACCTTGCTTACGACGAGTATTGATACCAACAACTTCCTCACCGAATCGCACGCGAAGCTTCGTCCGGTAGAAAGTCCTACGGCGGGCGTATACCTTGCGGGCGTTTGCCAAGGTCCTAAGGATATTCCTGAAACGGTATCGCAGGCGTCGGCTTGTGCTGCAAAAGTAATCGGGCTTCTCGTAAAAGACAAATTGAAGACCAATCCTTGCGTTGCTTCGCCTGACGAAATGATGTGTAACGGTTGCAGTCAGTGTGCAAACGTTTGCGCATACGGCGCGATTACGTACGTGGATAAAGAATTCCGTCTCGGCGGCGGAAAGACGGAAACCCGTCGCGTAGCGTCCGTGAACCCCGCAGTTTGTCAGGGTTGCGGTGCTTGTACGGTAACCTGTCCTTCGGGCGCAATGGACTTGAAGGGATTTAGCTCCAAGCAGATTATGTCGGAGGTAGAAGCAATATGCAAGAAGTAAGTACGGAAAAGAAAGAATTTAAACCGAACATCGTAGCGTTCTGCTGTAACTGGTGTTCGTATGCGGGTGCGGACCTTGCAGG
>JAZUCW010000069.1:0-4328 GCA_045639305.1 Candidatus Scatosoma sp. | reverse complement strand
TAACCAACGAGGTAGACGAATAGGGATAGATTACCTTTGCCTCGCTTCTCATATCGATCAACGTCTTACCAAAATGCGTTGCTCTCTCTCTATCTTCTGGAGCTACTTTATAATTTAAAGATCTAGGGATAGACGTGGTTGCACTGAATTTGGACATTTCCGCGTCGGTATGCAAGAAAAGCATAAATTCTTTTGCAAGTTCCATGTTTTCACAAGACTTGTTGATAAAACCAAACGAGCTGTTTGCAGAGAACATGGTTTGAGGACCAGCTGCCTGACCAGGCGCTTTGGGCATAGGCAAAAGGCCAAAACGTCTGCTCCCTTTGGGTTCTTTACGGATTTCTTCCATATCGTCGAAGACTTTTTCCGCTTCATTTTCCCACCATACGCCTTCCGTTAACATTGCATAACGCAATTTGCTGTATTTACTGGTAATAAATTCCGATTGCGCTACGAGATAATCGAAGGTATTATACGTACCGCCAACGTACTTCGGCGTTCCAAACAACTTATCTTGCAACCAAAACGCGTAATATTTACCTGCTTGTCTTTGTAATTCGTACGCGTTGCTAGGCTGGATATTCTTGTATTCAAATTCGAGACTGCCGTCGCTCTTGACCTCTTTAACAAGCTTTACGTTTTCGCCCGTAAGAGTATAGTTAACTTTAAACGCATCGTACCCTTCGTAATCTACCATTGCCGAACGGAACGCCTTGGTAACGTAATCGTTGTATTGCCCCGAATAGCAGAAGGGAGCATAACCAGACTTCCCTGCGATATAATCACAAAGTGCAATAAATTCGTCGTACGTTGCAGGAAGACCGTCGTCGTATGTATTCGGCTTACCGTCGGGCCCGTCGGATTTGTTTTCTTCATATTCTTTGCGCTGCGCTTCGGTTGCATTCTTGCGCAATTTGAAGAAATCGCCGTCTTCGTTCAGATAAAATCCTGCCTCTTCAAACAGATCCACGTCGTAGATTATGCCGTAGAATCCGTCGTAGAAAGGCACCATGTAATAACTGCCGTCTTTTGCCGTAAGATAGCTTTGGAAGGAAGAATCGAGCTTACTTTCGATTGTAACGGGGGTACCGTCCTCGTTCACTTCGCCGTACCCCTCCAAGGAAGCCGTTACGACGTCCGTAATATTCGCTACTTTGTTTTGTTTTATCATGGTGAAATATTCAACGCTTTCGGTGAAATACATATCCTTATCCAAGGAGTTTACAGCCAAACTCGAACCCGCGTACTTATCACTCGCGTCGACCATGATATTGACACCCGTTCTGCCTTCTTGGAAGTGGGTAGATTTTTCATGCATTTTCGTAAAGCGTGCCGCAGCTTCTTTCAGCCATTTTTCGCCAACACCGCCGTCGTACGTACCAATCGTAAGATTCGCCTTCGTGGGGTCGTATCCATCATCTTCTATGGGCGTACCACAAGCCCCCATTACGCCACACGTCGAGGCAGCAATTAAAAACGTTGCAACTAACGCCGTTACTTTTTTAAATTTCATCTTCTTTCTCCTTCACTTTTTTTCTTTTTTATCATCACCAGCGAGGCAACCACCATAACGCCGAATAACGCACCGTATCCACCAATCGTACCAGAACAACCTTCTTCTTCATCTTCCACGGTTTCAACGATAACCGAGCCTTCGTTCTTATCGGTTTGATTGGCGCCGTTGGAAGAATCGTTTTGATTGTTCTTTTCTTCCTCTTCCCATTCCGCCTGCGTTTTCAAGGATTGAATCTTCGTCGTGTACGACAATTGCAGACCGTCCGCTTCGCTGTAAGAGGTTGCCGCAGCAATCGCGGTTTTACCCTCGTCAATCAATTTTTGACGCTGTTCTTTTTCCGCATCCCGATAAACCTCGTCTGCGCAAACCTCGTCAAGACTTGCCGCCGCCGCTCTTACGTACTCCGCAAAGCCAACCTTTTCTTCTGCCGTCAATACGTTGTTTGCTGCAAGCTTAATACCGATAAGCGCCGCCTCTACGTCCTTAATCGAAGAGATTTCACCAATAACTCTTTCCCCTTCGCTTTGAATCGACAGAATCTTTTTCCAGTCTTCCGCCTCGTAGTCTTTAGAAGAGAATCCCATAAAGAACTGATTAAGTTCCGCCTTTGCCTCGTCTTTTTTCAAGGCAAGGTGCGCGTAATCGTCTATGGTCATAACGTTCGCGAGTTTTTTATTAAAATCTTCCATTACGTCGTCCACGGCAAGCTGCGTAATGCTCTGACGGATCCCCGCCTTAGCCGTTGCAATCAGCTCTCTTACCTGCGCCTGTTCTGCTTCGTAATACAAGTCGATATCTACAGAATCCAATTCGTTCGTTGCCGCCGTACGACTTTCTGCTACGGAATAGGAAAATTCGACAAATTCCGTTCCGTTATAATAAAACGCAATATCTTTCGTCGTCTTGTATATAATCGGAGTAGGGTTCTCCGCCCCTGCCAATACGTCGGACACGTATTTTTCGCTGGGGAAGGTCGTGCCCGCGGGAATATTAATAACAAATCCGTATTCTAATACGTCCAAAGTAGATCTATGCGCAACCGTACCTTCGAACATAATCGGACCTACTTCAAACCCATTCCAATATATGTACTGTTGAACGAATTCAACCCCTTGGTTGTTCATCCGCTCAAAATCTTTCCAGTAGGTCATTTCCGACAAATACGAGTCTAGCTCGGTTCCCCCAAAGGAGTAACCCCAAGGGCGGCAATCACCATAATCGCTTGTCTCTAAGCGAAAGCCTAAAAATACTATGTTTTGGGGTTTGGTATGTTGAACGAAAACAATCTTTTCTACGTCCGTATCCACATACGTAACGCTTTCCTTCTCTTCCGCCAACGCAGCATTACGTCTCATAGAAGGGAAAATAGGGAAAACCGAAAGTATAAACACCACCGTTATAAGCAGCGCTATAACGGTAATCCATCTGGTTTTAACCTCTTTTGATAATTTCATACTCGCCTCTATTTCTTATTTCCTTTTGCTGTTTGTGTTCCGTAGCGGAACGGGCGGTTTGCCCGCTCCGCCGCAGAATACGAATATTAATCTTCTTTCTTCTTACGAAGTACTGCCAATGCCGCAAGCATCACGCCGCCTGCTGCAAGACCTACGCCAATCGAACCCGAGCAACCGGAAGATTCTTCTTCCTCTTTCGGTTCATTGCCCGACTGGTTCGTCTTAATTCCCGCTACGTTCTTCTTGTACTGAGCCACCGCCGCGTTAACTTTTTCTTCCGTATCCGCTTCGTCGATTGCGCTAAGCGCTTCTTCTACAAATTCGGAAATCTTCATTTCTTCTTCGTCGGTGTACTGGCTGTGATCAAGCCCTATGTAGTGTGCACGAACTTCTTCTTTTGCATTTTCTTTAAGTGCTGCAAAGTCTGCCGCAATCGCATCGTCCGTCGTCAAAACTTTATCGATTTCTACAAGCGCCGCATCAACGATTGCGTTAATTTGAGCATCGTTGCCAACGTTTAACTCGATATCCGCTTTTGCTGCCGCAATAATCGACTGAATCTGCGCCCATTCTTGCGCTCTATAATCGCTTTCGTTCTTATAAACATCAAGGATGATCTTTGCAGCCTCCACAAACTCTTCATCAGCAGCCACTTCTTCTGCCGTCTTCACCGCGTCGATCTCAGCCTTTGCATCCGCAACGATTTCGTCGATTTGGTCTTCATAACCGACCATTTCGTCGATATCCGCTTTTGCCGCCGCAATAATCGACTGAATCTGTGCCCACTGTGCGTCTCTATAATCGCTTTCGTTCTTATACGCGTCAAGCTCAGCCTTTGCATCCGCCGCATACTGTTCTTCCGCGTTTCTTTGCGCCGCCGTCTTCACCGCATCGATTGCCGCTTTTGCATTAGCAACCGCTTCGTTGATTGCCGTAATCGACTCGCTTGCCTCGATTTCCTCGATTGCCTCGTTTACCAACGCTTGTACCTGCGCCCAATCTTCTGCGCGATAATCACTTTCGCTCTTATACGCAGCAATTTCCGCTTTTGCATCTTCTTGTTTTTGATCGAAGATTGCGTCGGATTCTTCTTTCGTTGCAACGTCGTCCAAAGCCGCTTTTGCAGCCGCAAGTGCTGCGCTTACCTCTTCTTCCGTCGTTGCCGCGTCGATGTTTGCTTTCCCTTCTTCTACGATCTTATTCAAAGCTTCTACTTCTGCTTCGTAATAGTCTGCATCTACAAAACTTGCTCTGTATTCGTCCAAAGCCGCTTTATTTTCTGCCTTTACGACATCAATCTTGTTTGCCCAAACGGTGCCATCGAAGACAAGGGTAGTTTCCGTAATAACGTACTTAAC
>JAZUCW010000068.1:0-2674 GCA_045639305.1 Candidatus Scatosoma sp. | reverse complement strand
CGTTGACGTTTCTAAAGAAGTTGTCAACAACGCAAAATTCGGCGGACATAGCGGTGGGGATTTTGCCATTATGCGTGATTTGTGCGCATACCTCAACGGGGATAAGAGCTCGATTTCCATTACCTCGATTAACGATTCGGTTAACGGGCATCTTTGCGTGTTTGCGGCGGAAAAGGCGAGAAAAGAAAATCGCTTCGTTTCCCTCGCGGAATTTGAATAAGCAAGGCAAATAAGGAGAAGATAATGAGAAAAAAACTTAGTGTATTGTTGGCTGGATTATCCGTTTTTAGCGTTTTCCAAATGGCTGCTTGCGGCGACTCGTCGGAAGAAAGCAGTTCATCTAACAATAATCCGGTAACGGAAAAATATGATTTTGAGAGCCTGTATACTTCGACGGAGACGTTTACCTTAACGGCGAACGAACAAAAGCAGTTTATCATCAACGAAGATATTTCGGGCAAGAATTACGTGCGACTGATTTTGAATTCGTCTGCTAATCTTTTAGGGGAATTCGAATATTGCAACGTAAGCAACCCTGCACAGGTTGTCAAGGAAGAATTTTTCATCGAACCGTCCAGCGAGAAAATCGAGTTTAGACAGTTTTTAGACAGTTACCGCGATAACGGCGTGGGCTTGTTTAGCAAGAGATTGCTTTCGGTAACGTTGAAGAATTTGGATAATCAAGAGGCAAGGGTGTGCCTTGGCGATTTGTCGGTTGCGGATCGTGACGTGCCCGATTTTGAAAAGGAGCTGTATATCCAAAAAGGGGAATTAAAGGTGGGTGCCGACCTTGCGATGGGCGGTACGCTTTCCTATTTGGAAAGAACGAGCTGGGAAGGAGAAACCGTTTCCGAATTTATCGATTACGACAACAACGTTTCCATTGACGTTGGTATTAACGAGGATAGCGACGAATGTGCTACCTTCCTTTCCTCCTCCGTAAACCTTATCAATATTCACGACGCTGGGAGAGAATTCCAGCAAAGTTATTACGCGGCAGTCGGTGGTACCGAGCAAGAGGCTACGGGCGCGAACGGCTATGATAGAAGATGGTCGTTCACGGCGGGCGACGGCGGGCATTATTGGCCGTACAACCCCGTACAGGGCGGCGACGAGGTTTGTAACTTGTCGCAGATTATCGATTACGAAGTGAAGGATAACCTGATTTACGTTAAAGTTCGTGCAATGGACTGGGGGAACGGTTACGCTTGGGAAAGATATAAGGGCGACCCCGTATATGGTGAATTGTACGAGGCGCACAAGAACGGCAGAACGACCAAGTCGTATATCGAAAACTGGTATACGATTAAAGACGGTATGCTGTACGCAACCAACCGCTTTGTCGATTGGAACGGCTTTACCGATATGGACGATATCGAGGCGCACAATTTGGAAATTCCCGCAGCGTACGTCGTGCATCCCTTCCGTAACTACGTATGCTATACGGGCAACGACGCTTGGAATTTAAAAGACAAGGCTTACGATAGACAAGGCAAATTGGACGAGTGGGCAAAGACGGCGTACGTCAATAACTATCACCCTGAAGATTGGTTTGCTTGGGTCAACGACAACGACTTTGGCGTAGGCGTTTATATCCCTGGGGCAGGTCCTTACGTTTCGGGTAGAAACGACGTGGAATCGATTTTGACGATGAAAAACAACCGCTCGGCATTTGATAGTCCGATGGGGGACCCGAAACGGTTTTTATACAATAAAGTCGCGCCTACCTCGCAGTGGACGAGTTGTTACGTAGGGAATACCGACTATACGGCACCCGTCGTATGCGTAAAGATGAAAGAATACGTACCGCTTTCGTATACGTACGTCGTGGCGGTCGATTATTTGGATACGATGCGTAAAGATTTCAAAAAGATTAAAGAAACGAACGGCGTAGACAACTCGGGCTTGAAAGCTTGGGATTATTAAGCAAAACAACGGACAAAACGTGAGGTTTTGTCCGTTTTTGCGTTAAATATGACAAAATATTCGTTATTTTTAACAGTCGTAGCCTATTGACGGGCGTTCGTTTTTATGATATAATACATTAGTAAAAAGAAAAAAAGGGGTAACTTTATGAAGAAAAAGTTGTTTAGCTTAGTACTGGCGGGCTTGTCCGCGTTTGGTATGCTGGGATTTTCGGCTTGCGGGGAGGATTCGGATCCTACGCCTGCGCCCAACGGCGGGATTGCGTTTACTAGCGTATATTCGTCCACGGAAACCTTTACGCTGAATCCGAACGAGGAAAAGAAAATTGCGGTTAACGAGGATATTACGGGCAAAAACTACGTTCGTTTGCTCTTGAATTCGACGAACAATTTGTACGGCACGTTCGAGTATTGCGACGTGAACAATCCTACGAAAATCGTCGAGGAAAATTTCTATATCGAACCTTCGAACAAGCAAATCGAATTCAAGCAGTTCTTGGACAGCTATCGCGATAACGGCGTGGGCTTGTTCGATAAGAAAATGCTTTCGGTTACCTTGAAAAACGTAGACAACGAAACGGCTACGGTAAAGCTTGGCGATTTTGCGGTGGCAGATCGCGACGTGCCTAGCTTTGAAAAGGAACTGTATATCCAGCAGGGCGACTTGAAAGTGGGTGCCGACCTTGCGATGGGCGGTACGCTTTCCTATCTTGAACGTACGAACTACGCAGGAGCGAAGATTGCCGAAT
>JAZUCW010000067.1:0-4538 GCA_045639305.1 Candidatus Scatosoma sp. | reverse complement strand
TGTCTTCCTAAGACCGCTTGGCCTCCGACTTAGACGTGTCAGGAATATCGCTAAGCTTTACGCCGTTGAGCGTAATCCCCTGCCCCGTCGTCGATACTACGTTCGTCTGGCTTGCCCCGTTACCCAAAGCGACGTTATACGCAAGCAAGGTTCTATATCTGGGAACAGGATTGCCTTGTTCTACCGTTTCAAGAATATTGTTGTTCAAATCGTTAGCAATACCTTGACAGGTTACGGTAGGACCTGCGTAAACTTCCCAAGCCGAGCCGTTAAAGGTAAGTTCAAGTTTCGGCAAAGTTACGTCGAGGAAATTCGTTTCTTCAATCGTAAGATTTCCAAGCGTCGTCATGTTCGGCGCGTAAATCCACAAGTTAGTTTGGGAGTGGTAATTAATTTCCGCACCTTCGATATCTTTCAAGGCAACCCCGCCAAGCTTAATCTTTTCACCGATTGCCGTTTTTGCAAGGTTTGCGCCGACTACGCCGCCGTTATATTCCGTTCCGCTAGCCGAAAGGTTTGCCGAGTACCTAAGGAGCACGCCGTTTTTGCCTGCAAACTGACCACCGTAATTGAGATTATTCCACGCGATTTTATCGAAAGTTACCGCCGTATAGTTTGTCGGAGCGTTCGTTTGCCATTGGCTCGTACTGCCGTTAAAGTATAAATTCGTTTCAGGCAGAACAGCGTCCAGCATCAACGTACCCTCTTCAATCGTAAGCGTTCTGTACACGGTCATATAGTCCGCGTATACGAACATTAAGTTTTGCGAGTGGTACGCAACGATTGCACCGGGTAAGGTGGACAATTTTACGCCGTTTAAGTAAATATGCTCACCAACCGTCGAGGCAAAGTTCGTGGACTGGATACCGCCGTTGATTTCGCCTGCAACCGTGGATAAATTCGCGCTGTAGTTAAGCAATACGCCAGCTTTCCCTTGGAAAATACCGTACCCTATGTTATTCCAGTTAATCCCCGTAAAGGTTACGTCCGATACTTTCTTCCATTTGCCGTCTTTCAGCGCAAATTTCGCGCCGTCAAGCACTTGGCTTTCAAAGGTCGTACCCGCAATTACTTCCAATACGATATCACCCGTAAGCGCGTCTTGATAGCCTTGCGGGATTTTAATTTGGATATATCTGCTGCCGTGTGCGTAGTCGATAGACGTGTCAGGGATATCGCTAAGCTTTACGCCGTTGAGCGTAATCCCCTGCCCCGTCGTCGCAACCACGTTCGTGCCATTTTTATCAGCCCCCAAGGTCGTATTATACGCAAGCAACGTTCTATATCTGGGAACAGGATTGCCTTGTTCTACCGTTTCAAGAATATTGTTGTTTACGTCATTTGCAATACCTTGACAAGTGACGGTCGAGCTTGCCGCTTGCACAGTATTCGCGCCCAGCGCGTTGATTGCGAACAAACCGCAACAAACGACGCAAAGCACTGTTAAAATATAAAGCCAAATCTTTTTAGTCAAAGCTTTCATTTTGCACCTCCAAAAGTTCCGTCCCCCCAAGGGTCTTCTTCATAGCCGTCACCGCTCGCCGTTAAGACGTCTACGTCGCCAAAAAACAAAATTTCCAACTTTAGTTGTTCATACTGCTTTCCCATTGCCTTCTCCTATATAAAATTAAACATCATTAGCCAACTGAAATTATAAATTACATTATATATAATGTCAATACAAAAAATTGTCCAAAATTGCAGATTTTTACACTGTCCCCCCTCTAAATAGAGGGAAAAACCGCTAATTTTCTAATAATTTCCTCTCTTGATTTTTTTTACTAATTTTTCGCCGAAAGGTATCTTTCCTATTTTTGGCACAAATCTCTTTATTTTCTTGCGTTATCGAGGACAAATCCGTCCTATAAAACCCTGAAATTATCCCCTTTCTCTCTCACCAAGTTCCTTTTGTATTTTTCGTAAATTCCCCGCCGAAAGCAATGAAAGAATAATATTGAAAATTACAACTTCCACGAGCGCAAAACAGGAAGAAACCGCAGTTTCTTCCTGTTTTTTTAATTTTTAGCTTTAGCCAATCGTCTGCGTGGTATGTTTATCAAGATACCATACTTCGCCATCGATAAACGTTACCGTGTAGTACGGATAACCGTTGGTAATCGTAACTGCAGGCAACGTGTATACCTTACAATATACTTTACCCGTCGTTTCGTCCACCAGTTCTTTATACGACTCTACGTGCGTATGCCCTTCAAAGACCGTCATCGGCAAACCATAAGTTTTAAGCTCGCCAAGCAACTTGCCCTGCGACTCTAAATCAATATCCTGCAACGCAATATGGCTAATCCATACGATACCCTTAACCGAGCTATCCATCTGCTTGGCAACTTCTGCCGTCAGCCAATCAATCTGCACCTGCGGAATCGTAAATTCCTTACAAGACAAGATATCGTCAGGTGCATCCGAGCCACTTCTCGTGAAGTTTGCATCCACCGCCACGAACATTACGTCGCCCTGCTTAAAGACAGCCGCACTGCCTACACCTTCTACGTAAGGGATATAATCTTTCAATTCGCTCTTTGTCACGTAAGCCGCTTCGTGGTTACCCGCAAGGTTATACATCATTCTATGCCCTTCCGTATAGCCCGTACCCGCGGAGTTATAGATATTCAAATCGAGCCCCTTCATCGCTCTCATTGCATCGTAGAAGTTTCTTAACGCCCCGTTAGGCAAGGAGTTTACCGTGTCGCCCAAGTTGATATAGAAGTTGCTATTCGGCGTTTCGTTTACGATATGTCTAAGTTTCGTCTCCGCTTTCGTACAATGGAAATCACCGAAATCGGTCGTATCAAAATGCAAATCCGACATAAACGTTACCGTCATCGTGGAGGCTTCCTTGTTATTCATGTCCTCTTGTTTAAGGTATTTAGGCGAAACCTCAAACGCACCGTTCGTGTTCGCTCTTATCCAAGTACCGCCAAGGATCGAAGTGTTGTGCGCGTCGTACACGCCCGTCTTCGTACCGTAGGTATAACGGATTCCCTCGTAAAGAATCGAGTAGTTGTTTACGTGGTCGTGACCGCTGAATACGCCGTCTACGTTTGCCTCTTTCAAATCGTTTGCAATTTCCACGTGGAAATGCGCTATGCTTTCGTTCTTCTGCCCGAAATCGCCGTCTACACCAACCGTATCGAGGTTGAACTTATCCGCCGCCGCATAACCGTACTTATTTACGTACGCCGTTTGGAAATCCAACGAAGGAATATGGAAACAAGCGAAGGCAGGCACTTCTTCGTCGTAGGCTGCGTCAACAGCGTTCGAAACGCCCTTCATCCAGTTGATCTGATCAGTTTCCAAACCGCCGGCTCTATCCCCGATACAGCCGTGGCTATCCAACATGTAGATAATACGTCTAATTTTACCGCTAGCGTCCACAAGCCCGATGGAATAATTCCCGTTGCCGGCAACGCTACCACGCTTGAACAAGCAATTTTCTGCCGCCTCAAGCTGTTCATTCTGCCACGCTACGCCCTTTGCGGTTTCATTATCGTGATTACCGTAAATAGGCGCCCAAGGGATATCAAACGAATCCATAAACGCAACGATTCTCTTCCAGATGATACCGCTATCGTCAAATTCGCCGTAAACGATATCCCCCGTCAAGATAATCAAGTCAGGGCGTTCGCTTTCGATAAGCTCGGTAATATAATTGAAACAATTCTTGTCGATATTTGCGCGCGACCAAACCTGCACTTGCCCTGCAGCCAAACGTTCGGGATATCTCATTTGCGACGAATCGATTATCTGCGTATCCGTCAGTTGCAAAATTTTCAATTCTCTATCCGTCGGCATTTGGATCGTGAAATCTACCAAATCCGTCGCTTCTACCATCGGCGAGGGTTTGAAGGTAATCGTCGACAAAGCCGCCGTTGCAACCAAACTATAATCGCTTAATTGATACAGCGTTTCACCCAAACCAACGAAATTCTTTCCATCGGTAACTTTCTCCCCGTTAATCATCACCGACTTAATTTCGCCTGCGCCGCTTATGGTATATTCACCGCTTGCGTCATCGTAACTTATCGAGTAGGGAGAGGTATAACCGTCGGCATTCGTTTCAATTTCTATGCCTTGCTCTCCACTTACCAGCGAAACCACCCCGTCAATATACCCTTTAAGGGCTTTATTCGCCGAAGTACCGCTAACATAATCTTTGTATGCAAGGTTAGACACTTCATAGATCGATCTCGTATAGTTATTCATTTCGCTTCCGCCATACAAGATGTATTCATTTGCGCCATCGTTAATCTTAATATAGCCGATCCCGAAGAATTCCGTGCAATAGTTGTGAGGTAAAAGGTCTACCAAAGAACCGTAGTATTTATAGAATCCATCCGTTTCCGCTGTCTTTGAATTATAGAAACCATCATTGACAATTTTAACGTAATCCTCGCCGTCAACGTTTGACGCGTCAGCAAAATATTCATCAAACGCAGTAAGTCCTAAATACTTTCTAGGAAGAATGTACGTTCCAGTTTCGATATTTGCCTCGCCGTAAATCTGCACAAGATAATCGTAGG
>JAZUCW010000066.1:0-1507 GCA_045639305.1 Candidatus Scatosoma sp. | reverse complement strand
TTACCGCCACGGCTTTGCAAACGGTAATCTTCGATCTTCGTGCGTTTGCCGTACCCAAGCGAAGTGAGCGTGAAGATATCCTGCGTATCGTCTACGATCAACATATCCACCACGATATCGTCCTTGGAAAGGGTAATCGCTTTCACGCCTTGCGTGCCTCTGCCCGTCGGGCGCACGTCCGTTTCCGCAAAGCGGATACACTTGCCTTGACGGGACGCGATCAAGATTTCGTTTTCACCGTTTACGAACTGTACGGAAATCAAGCGGTCTTCTTCTTGGAGCTTGATTGCGATCTTCCCGTTTTTGGGAATACGTTTAAATTCGTCGGTATGCGTTTTCTTGATCAAGCCTTTTTCCGTTGCCATGATCAAGTACCCCGTGCCGTTTTCAAGAACAGGGAGCACCGTTTCAATCTTTTCGCCTTGGTCAAGCTGTACGATATTCACCACCGCTCTGCCGCGCGCCGTGCGGTTTGCTTCGGGGATCTCGTACCCCTTGATCGAGTACACTTTTCCCTTGGACGAGAAGAGCAAGATCGGATCGTGAGTGTTGCAAACGAACATCTTTTCCACGTAATCTTCGTCTTTCGGTCTATGCGCCGTAACCCCTCTGCCCCCTCTGCCTTGCGCCTTGTATTCGTCTACGGGCAAACGCTTGATATAGCCGGAATGGGTAATGGAAATAACGACGTCCTCTCTATCGATCAAATCTTCGTCGTCGATATTGCCATAGTCCACGGAAATTTCCGTCTTTCTCGGCGAAGGATATTTTTCTTTGATTTCGGTGAGGTCGTTTCGAATAATTTCCATCACGCGGTATTCGTTGGCAAGGATATCTTTCAAATCCGCGATCGTTGCATGCAAGGACGCGAGTTCTTCGTTGAGCTTTTCCACTTCCAACGACGTCAATCTTTGCAGTCGCATTTCCAAGATCGCGTTCGCCTGCTTTTCGTCGAGTACGAACGCTTCCGTCAATTTCGTGATCGCCACGTTCTTATCCGCCGACGCCTTGATAATCTTGATGACTTCGTCCACGTTCGCGAGCGCAAGCACAAGTCCTTCGATAATATGCGCGCGTTCTTCCGTCTTATTCAAGTCAAATCTCGTTCTTCTCGTGATAACTTCTTTTTGGTGGTTGATATAATGGTATAAAATCTCACGCAAATTCAACGTTTTCGGTTCAGTCCCGTTTTCCACGAGCGCGAGCAAGATAATCCCGTCCGACGTTTGCAATTTCGTCTTTTTATACAAGGTATTCAAAACCACTTGCGCGTTCGCGTCTTTCTTGATTTCAATGACGATTCTCATGCCGTCGCGCCCAGATTCGTCGCGGATATCGGAAATACCTTCAAGGCGCTTGTCGTTTACCATATCGGCAATCGTTTTGACAAGCTGCGCCTTGTTCACTTGATAAGGGATTTCCGTTACGACAATCCGAGAACGGGTATTTCCGCCCGTGCCGTATTCCTCAATTTCGCACTTGGAACGGATAATGATGTTTCCTTGCC
>JAZUCW010000065.1:0-4787 GCA_045639305.1 Candidatus Scatosoma sp. | reverse complement strand
TTTTCACAAAAAAATATTTTTTAACTATGTTATTTTTTTAGAAGAAAATCCCAATTTTTATGATTTTTACAAAAAAACGCCGTTTTTATTTACTTTTTACCCAAAAAAAAGATTTTTTGTTAGAATTTCACACAATCCGCCTCATTTTGCCGTCAAACGATTCTCTCTTACGCAACTCCGTAATATTTAGCACGGACTTTATTTGACACACTCCTTTTGTCGTGTTATAATAGAGAAAAAATAAGGAGCCAAAGAAAATGAAGAAATTACTTTCCGCATTGTTGCTTTTGCCACTCTGTTTTGCGGCGGCTTGCGGGGACCCTGAAACCGACTCAACGAATCCTCAAAATCCGCAAAAAGAAGAAATGTTATATCAAATTGAAGACGTTGTAAAAGAAGATTTGATTTGGGACACGAAATCCATCTTTGCAACCACCCCTGCCATTAAAGAGTCGGATTTAAATTGGGGATACGATAATATCCAAGCCTTTAAATTCTCCTCCGCACCCTATAAAGACAAGGACACCACCTGGGTATTCGCCGCAATCGGCGTTCCGCAAACGGAAATGCCCAAGGACGGGTATCCCGCTGTCGTTTTGGCGCACGGGGGCGGCGGTACGGTTAGCCCGAATTGGATTAACAAATGGACGGAACGCGGTTACGTTGCCATGGCGTTCGACGTATTCGGTCACGAATTGAACGCAAACCAACAACGAATCGATAACCCCGAAAGCGGTCCAAAGGAAACGGGCGTTGGCTCTTGTCTTGATAGCGTAGACGATCCCACGCAATCGTGGATTTATCACGCAGTATATAACGCAATGCTCAGTAATAACATCTTGCGCGCACGCAAAGACGTAGACGAAAAGAGAATCGTTATGACGGGGAACTCGTGGGGCGGACACGTTACCTGTGCAACGGCGGGCGTTGATAAGCGTTTCGCGGCGTTTGCGCCTTTGAACGGCTGCGGGTACGTTTATAACGATACGACTTGGCACAAAGACGGAAAGTTCGGCGGCAACAAGGAACGTTGGGCTGAACTGTACGACCCCTCCACCTATCTCCCCTACGCAACCAAGCCTATGTTATTCGTTTCGGGGGTTGACGACGAGTGGTTCTCCGCTTACAACCGTACGCAATCGGCGGCGCTCGTTAAAGGCAAGACTTTCTTTGCGCAACGCACCAGTCTCAACCACGCACAATGGACGCACGCAGACGAAATCGACGCGTTCTTCAGACACGTGCTTTATAAGGAAAATTCGATGACCCTTATCGGCGACATCCTCGTAAACGACGGCGTTGCAACTTTGCAATACGAAAACCAGATGTTTACGAAAGTAAACTTCGTATACACCACCTCCAAGGACGTTGACAGCCACAAGTGGGTCTGGGAAAGCGAAACCGTAACCCCCGTGGACGGAACGTATTCGTACGAAATCCCCGAAGGCGCAACGGCGTACTTCTTTGAAACCGTACTTTCTGGCACGTTTGCCCAATCCACGGCGATCACGATCGTTGATACGACTACAAAGTATCAATAAGTATCGATAGTCCAAACAAAAAAACTCTCTCCAAACGGAGAGAGTTTTTATTTCTTTTTTGGGGTTATTCTTCAAGTCCGTCTTCCAACGGCTCCTCTTGTCGCATCGAATTTTCTTGCACTTTCGCCTCTTCCTTTTTCAGCGTTTTGAAAAACGCCAAGGTGAAAGGTATCGCGAAGAAAAACGCGAAAAAGTCGGAAACCGCCTGACAGGATTCCACCCCGCGCAACTGCAAAAGATAGGGTAACAGCAATACCGACGGGATATAGAACAAGCCCTGACGGGAAACGGAAATCAGCGAAGCAATCGCTTTGTTCCCAACCACCTGATAGGTAAGCCCTGCCATAAAGTTTAACGGCAGCATCGGCATCGTGATACACTGCAACCGCAAGGTAATCGCACCGATTTCTTTCGCACGAGCGGACAAACTGAACACTTCCATAATCCACGGGGCTAAAATTGCGCAAAGCACCGCAAAACCTAACATCAACGCCGTAGAAAAGCCCAAAGTGAAAAGATACGCGGAGCGCACTCTATCAAAGCGTTTCGCACTGTAATTGTAGCCCAAAACGGGTTGATACCCTTGCCCTATCCCAAGGGAAATAGAAAAGGCGAGCATGAACATTTTGTTGACGACCCCAAGCGCCGCCTGTGCCGCGTCGCCGCCGTAGGCACTTGCCGCGTTCATCAAGAGCACCGTGCAAATACTTGCCAAAATCTGCCGACAAAAAGACGGGAACCCCGTGGCAATGACGTCGAAGTACACTTGAAACTTAAACGCAACCGCTTGGAAATTTAAGCGTACAATCGTCTTGCGGATACAGAACATAAACAAGAGTACGGAAAAACTGATCACTTGGCTGGCACAGGTCGCAATCGCCGCACCTTTTACCCCCATACCAAAACCGAAAATCAACAACGGGTCCAACCCGACGTTGACGACGGCGCCGACCACCAATCCAATCATCGACAGCACCGCTTTTCCTTCTGCACGCAGAACGTTGTTCATGACAAAGGACATACACATAAACGGCGCAGAAATCAAAATATACACGGCGTAGTCTTTCGAATACGCCAAGGTTTCGGGATTGGTAGAACCGAAGAGTTTCATCAACGGAGTTAAGAAAATTAAACCAAACAGCGTGATAAGTCCGCCGCAAACCGCTGCGATTGCAAAAGTCGAACTCGCAACCTTGTCCGCGCCCTTTCTGTCCCGTTTCCCCAACAGCCTCGACACGATACTGCCGCTGCCCATACCGAAGGTAAACCCGACGGCTTGAATAATCGACATCAACGCCAAAAGGTTGCTGACCGCCGCAATCGCCGAATCCCCCAGCGTAGAAACGAACGCCGTATCGGCAAGATTATATAGCGAGGTTACCATCATACTGAGCATTGTGGGAATCCCTAGCCCGATAACGAGACGGGACATTTTCTTTTGCGTCATTTTGACGTACTGTGCCCGTTCGCGTCTCTCGACCTCTAATTCTTCCGTTTTTTTACTTGCCATTTCTTCCATAAAAGGTATTATACACCTTTGCTTTTCCTTTTGCAAGCGAGAAAGCCCGTTTAAAAAATTTTTTCTTCTTTTTTTATCGACGGTATTCGACTTGCTTTTTCTCGTTTTCCGTGTTATAATACAGTTATGGAAAACAAACAGCAGCAAGAAACGAAATATTTTAAATACAAATTCACAAAATTGATGATAGCGCTTGCGTTTGCCGTCATCGCTCTTTGCCTCGTAGGTTTAGGTTTGAGCGTGTATCGACTCATTCAATTCGGCGTTCCCACCTTTTTAGATTCGTTAAAATCCCCTTTGCTTATTTTCGTATGCGTATTTTGTATCGCCGTCGTTATTGGGATTTTACTTTGCTCTCGCTACGTAGTGAAAGGCGAATATTATTACGTGCAGTTCGGGTTCATTAAAAGTAAGTTTTCCATCAAGGAAATTACCGCTGTCGTTTTGGACACGGACACGAAAAAATTGACCGTGTACGTTTGGGAAAACTTTTCCGTTTTGACGATGCAACCCGACCAAACGGAAAAATTCGTCGCTGCTCTGCAAGCGGTAAAGCCCTCTATCCATTACAGCGTTACTTTAACCGATACCCCCGACGAAACAAAATAAACCGAAAAAAAATTTCTCCCCAAGCCGCCTGGCTTGGGGAGTTTTCGTTACGCTTTGCTTTTTACTTTCATCAAACGCACGACTGCCGCACGCTCGTTTTCGTCTAATTTATCCTTGATATATTTTATCGTTTCTTCTAACTGCGGAATCATCACGTATTCTAAGGCGTTTACCCGCCGTTTGTTCCGTTCGATTTCTTCCGCCAGCATACGCACCGCTTTTTCCGTCTGCGCAAGCTTAACCATCTGCGGCAGCAATTCCGCTGCCTTTTGCACCGAATAGTCCGCTTCGCCCGTGATTTCCGAATAGGCGTAAGGCAAACCCTTCGCCTTTTCTTGCCTGACGACGGTAATTTTCGGCACGTCCACCCCCATCACGCTTTCCGTCTCGCACTCCGCATTCAGCGCAACCGAGGGCATGGCAAACGCCGTCTCCGCTTCAAACGCAGGCGTTAGCGCGCGGGCAAGCGCAAACTGTTTTAACACCGAAGACAACGCCGCCTCTACCCCTTCGCGCAATACCTTCGTTTCACGCAATAAAAGAGTAAACCGCCGAATCATTTCGTCCGATTTGTCTTTCAACAGTTTATGCCCGCGGACCGCCGTTGCCAGGCGGCCTTTTAACTTTTTCAACTCCATACGGGTGGGGTTTACGTTAAGTCTCGCCATTCTCCTCTCCGTGCATATATTTCTCAATGTATTCCGTGCGAATACGTTTTAATTCGCCCTTAGGCAAAATCTTTAAAAGTTTCCAACCCAAATCGAGCGTTTCCTCAATCGTTCTGTCCTTTGCAAAGCCTTGATTGACGTATTCTTCTTCAAACGCTTCGGCAAATTTCGCATACAATTTATCCACGTCGGAAAGAGCCGCCTCCCCAAGGATTGCGGAGAGTTCTTTACTCTCTTTCCCACGCGCGTACGCCGCGAATAATTGGTTCATCGTATCGGCGTGATCCTCTCTCGTCTTGCCCCTGCCTATCCCTTTATCTTTCAAACGGGACAACGAAGGCAGTACGTCCACAGGCGGATTAATACCCTTTTTGTACAAATCACGCGAAAGGATAATCTGCCCCTCTGTAATATACCCCGTAAGGTCGGGGATAGGATGCGTCTTATCAT
>JAZUCW010000064.1:0-7263 GCA_045639305.1 Candidatus Scatosoma sp. | reverse complement strand
TTGCAAAACACGGTGGAAAAGGTGGGGGTTCCTTTCACCAAAGCGGTTGATTTCGCGACAATAAACCCCGCTAAAAACTTGAAAATAGACGATGAGGTTGGGAGCATTAACGTTGGAAAACGCGCCGATTTTACCGTGATTAACGGGGCGTACGACGTGCTTATGACCGTTCGCGGCGGCAAAATCGTTTATCAAGCTTAATTTACCTACACTATTTCCTCTTATTAAAGGGCTCGGGCGTAATGCTCGAGCTCTTTTTCGTTCTATGGCGGCAAAAAAAGGCATATTTATAAGAAAATGAAAAACTTTTTGTAAAATTTTCGAAAGATAGAAGAAACACTTTCAAAAAGCTAAAAAATATGCTATAATAAGGAGGAATCGCTGTTGCCTGAAAAAAACTTGTTTATGGGTTACGAAAGATTTGCTTTTGAAGTGGATTTCGATTTGGCAAAGCATAGCTCTATAAAACTTGGTGGGAAAGCAAAAATTTCCTTTTGTCCTCAAAGTGTGTCCGAGCTGTGCGCGCTTTTGGAAAGACTGGAAAAGGACGAGTTTTCCTATTACGTTTTGGGGAACGCGACCAACGTTTTGCCTTCGGACGAGGGAACGCAAAAGGTGATCGTCCGTATGAAAAACCTCAGCGGTATTTCCTTAAAGGAAAACGCTTTCGTGTATGCGGGCGCAACGGCTGGAAAGCTTCTTTCTATGTGCCGACAAAACGGCAAAAGCGGCGCGGAATTTTTATACGGAATTCCTTGCACGCTCGGCGGCGCGCTGTTTATGAACGCGGGCGCGGGCGGTGCGTATATGGACGGCGTCGTAGAGAACGTACTCGTATACAGAAACGGGAAAACACAGCTTCTTTCCGCGCGGGATTGTCGATACGGGTATAAGCATAGCGTTTTTATGGACGAGGGCGGGGTAATTATCGGCGCGACCTTGCGATTAAAAGAGGAAACGGAAGAAAAAATTATCGAAAGAGAACGCTATTTTGCCGCGCGCAGGGAAAAACTCCCCAAAGGAAAAAGTATGGGGTGTGTATTTAAAAATCCGCCTGGCGTATCGGCAGGGGAGCTGATTGAAAAGAGCGGATTGAAAGGCTTGCGGGTAGGCGGGGCTTGCATTTCCGTCGAACACGCCAATTTCATTATCAACGAAAAAAAAGCGACGGCAAAGGACGTAAAGGCTTTGATATTACTGATAAAAAACGCTGTATTCGCACAGTACGGCGTTCGTTTGGAAGAAGAAATACGCTATTTGGATTAGAGGAGAATACCATTGATTTTAACGGGAGATTATCATACGCATACGCCCTATTCCCACGGGAAAAACACGGTGGAGGAAAATGCCGCGCGAGCCAAAGAATTGGGACTGAAACAGTTAGGGATTAGCGATCACGGCTTTTCGCATCTTGCCTTTGGGATTCGCAGAAAACAGGTCGCAGCGTATAGGGCGGAGGCGATGGCGGCAAGGGAAAAATACGGTATCGACGTACTGGTCGGTATTGAGGCGAATATCCGCGGAATAGACGGCAAAGCCGACTTGACGGAAAAAGACTACGAAAATTTCGACATCTATTTTTGTGGAAAACACGTCTTTATCGCGTACGATAAATTCGCCGATTATTTTCGCTATTTTTTGGCGAACTTTTTCACGGACAAGCTGAAAAAAAAGCCTTCTAAAAAATTGATTACCCGTAATACCAAAGCGTATATCAATACGATTAAAAACAATCCTATTGATACGATAACGCACCTCAATTATCTCTCGCCCTCCAACGCGTTGGAGGTGGCAAAATGCGCCGCCGATTACGGTACGTATATCGAACTCAACGCCAAAAAAACCCACCTTACGGACGAGGAACTTTGCGAAATCGTGCAAAAAACTTCCGTACGGTTTTTGATAGGCTCGGACGCGCATTCTGCAAATCGGGTCGGAGAGATAAAACTCGTGGAAGAACAGTTAAAGAGGATAGATTTTCCGCTTTGTAGAATAGATAATATCGACGGCAGGCTGCCGAATTTCCGTTTTGCGGAATTCAAAAAACACATGTAAAAAGCAGGAAACGAGAGGTTGTATGAGCTTTACTTCGGATATCAAAAAAGAAATTATTTCCCGTGGTATCGGACGGGGTAAAGACGGGCTTTTAGAAAAGCAGGCAGCGGCTTCCGCGTTTCTCCGTACCAGCGGAACGTTAGGGGAAAAGGATGGAAAACCTACCTTTTTCCTCGTTAGCGAACGGGAAAACGTTGCCGAGTTCTTTATGTTTTTGTTTTCCGAGGCGTTCGGGGCGGAGCTTGCCATTACCCGTGCGACTTGGGATAGGATGAGTGGCAGGGATAAACTGCTTTTACAATGCGCGCCGCAAAGAGCGGAAGAAGTGTTGATAAAATCGAGGATTTTAAAAAAGACGGGGGAGTTTCGCGAGGGGATTTCTGCAACGCTCGTCTCTACGGAAGGGCAGAAAATTGCTTATATTCTCGGTGCGTTTTTAGGGGGCGGCAGCTGTATCGTGCCTTCGGAAAACGCCTCGACGGGGTACCATCTTGAGTTCGTCTTTTCCAACCGACGTACGGCAAGGGATTTTTGCGGTTTGCTTGCCGAATTCGAGATAATCGCTCGATTGACGGCTCGGAAAGAAGACAGCGTCGTCTATATCAAAAGCAAAGAACAAATCTCCGATTTCCTTTCGGTAATCGGGGCAAAGAACGCTTTAAAACGGTTTTCGGGGCTCGTGGAAAAGCGGGACGAATCCAATCGCAACAACCGCGCGCAAAACTGTATGTCGGGCAATGCGGATAAAACGGCGATTGCTTCCGTAAAGCAAGTGGTCGCTATACGTAAATTGGCGGAGAGCGAAGTGTTTATAACGCTGGGGGAAGACTTGCGACAGCTCGCAAAGGCAAGACTTGAAAACCCGTCGAAATCCTTGCAAGAGCTTGCCAACGATTTCGGGGTCAGCAAAAGCTGTTTAAACCACCGTATGCGGCGAATTATAGAACTTTCAAACAAGATAAAAGAAAACGAAGAATAAAGAAAAACGGAAGAAACTATGACGGATTTTGTACACTTACATTTACACACCGAATACAGTTTGCTCGACGGCGCGGCAAAGGTGGACGACCTCATTGACCACCTCGTAAAAAATAACATCAACGCTTGCGCGATTACCGATCATGGCAATATGTACGCGTCCTTGTATTTTGCGGAGGAGTGTGTAAAAAAGGGAATTAAATATATCATCGGTTGCGAGTTGTACGCCGTGGACGATCATTTGGAAAAACGTCCGGGGAAAAACGAGCATATCGTCTTGCTTGCAAAAAACAAGACGGGCTATAAAAATATCGTAAAATTGGACTCCCTTTCCTATATCGACGGATATTACGGTGGGAAGCCCCGTATCAGCTACGACCTTATTAAAAAACACCACGAAGGGGTTATCTGTCTTTCCGCTTGCTTGGCGGGCAGAATGCCGCAGCTTCTTCTTCGCGGCGATTACGAGGGCGCAAAAAAATGGGCGGCGGAGATGAAAGAAATCTTCGGCGAGGATTTCTATATCGAATTACAGGACCACGGGATTGCCGAACAAAAGCAAATTACCCCCTTGCTTATTCAGATTGCAAGAGAGCTGGATATTCAGCTCGTAGCGACCAACGACGTGCACTATATAGAAAAAGAGGATTGGGAAGCGCACGAGATTTTGCTTTGTATTCAAACTCGTTCGACCCTTGCCAACCCGAAAATGCGTTTTGAAGAGCACGAGTTTTATATGAAATCGGGCGACGAGATGATGGAGCTTTTCCATTACGTTCCCGAAGCGATTACCAACACGCGCGTGATTGCGGATAAAATCGAAGAACCCGTCTTTGATATCACGCCCAAAGGGGATCCGATTCGCGACACTTCGCTAATTCCTTTGTACAAGCCCGACGACGGTTCGACTTCGCCTGATTATTTGACGAGATTGACGTGGGAGGGGTTACCCAAACGCTACGCGGAAATTACCGAGGAAATTAAAGAACGCGCAAATTACGAGCTCGGCATTATTATAAAAATGGGCTTTGCCGATTATTTCTTAATCGTATGGGATTATATCAACTGGTCTAGACTGAACGGGATTCCCGTAGGACCTGGGCGTGGATCGGGGGTAGGCAGTATCGTTGCGTACTCCATTGGGATTACCGACGTAGATCCTTTGCGTTACGATTTGATTTTCGAGCGTTTCTTAAACCCCGACCGTGTATCTATGCCCGACTTCGACGTGGACTTTTGTACGAGAAGAAGAGCGGAAACCATCGAATACGTCCGTGAAAAATATCACCCTGAAAACGTAGCGCAAATCGTTACCTTCGGTACGCTTGCTTCGCGCGCCGTTATAAAAGACGTCGGCAGAGTTATGGGGATTCCCTATTCGGAAACGGACAAGGTAGCAAAACTCATGGACGGGAAATCCACGATTGGCGAACTGCTGGGCAGAAAAATTCCAAAGCTGGAAAAGCAATTAGAAGATGCGTCTCTTTCAGAAGAAAAGCGCGGGGATATTGAAAAGAAACTTGCCGAGCAAAAGAAAAAGCGTAACCCCGAATTCGTCGAGGTTTACGAAACGAATACCGAGCTTAGACAAGTTATCGATATGGGATTAAAATTGGAGGGTATGCCCAAAAATACCTCCGAACACGCTGCGGGCGTCGTTATCTGTAACAAGGTACTTGCGGATAACGTGCCCTTGGCGAGAAACGGCGAGGATATCGTTACGCAGTTCGACATGAAAGAAGTCGAGGCGGGGGGGATGTTAAAGATGGACTTCCTTGCTTTGACGACTCTTACCGATATACAAAACACCCTCGAATATATCAAAGAGGGTAGGGGCATTGATATCGATTTCAACGAAATCGGGCTTGACGTGCCCGAGGCGTATCAGTTAATCTCGTCCGGGGATACGGACGCGGTGTTCCAGTTGGAACAAGGCGGCATGAAAAAGTTCATGAAAGACCTGCAGCCAAGCTGTTTGGAAGATCTTATCGCAGGGATTTCGTTGTACCGCCCCGGTCCCATGGACTTTATTCCCAAATATATCGAAAACAAGCATAACCCCGAGAAAATTGTTTACGATACTCCGTTTTTAGAGCCGATTTTGAAAAATTCATACGGCGTTATCGTGTATCAAGAACAGGTTATGCAGATATTCCAACAGCTTGCCGGGTATTCGCTTGGACAAGCCGACCTCGTGCGCCGTGCGATGGCAAAGAAGAAGAAAGCCGAGCTGATGGCGCATAAGGACAAATTTATCTACGGCGCGCCCGAAGAAGGGATTTCTGGCTGCGCCTCGAAAGGGATTCCCGCCGAAGTTGCGGCGAAGATTTTCGGGGATATGGAAAGCTTTGCTTCGTATGCGTTCAACAAATCGCACGCAGCGGCGTACGCGGTAGTTGCGTACCGTACGGCGTATTTGAAACATTTCTACCCCAAAGAATTTTTGGCGGGTATCTTAAACGACCGTATCGATAAAATCGAAGAAATTTCAAAGTACATTTTGTACATGAAAGAAAAAAATATTGCCGTTTTGCCACCCGATATCAACAAATCCAAGGAGATATTCTGGGTAGAGGGCGACGGTTTGCGTATTGGTCTTGGCGCACTTCGTGGGGTTGGTCAAGAGGCAATAGCCTCCGTTATTAAAGAGCGTAGCGAACACGGTTTGTTTAAGGATTTTGCCGATTTTGCAACCCGTTGCTGCAAATACGTCAATAAGCGTATCGTCGAAAGTCTTATCTATGCAGGCGCGTTCGATTGCTTTGGATACAACCGCGCGCAGGTGGCGGCGGTCTACGAGGAAGTTCTCTCCCGCGTCGGCGCGTTAGAAAAGCAAAAGGCGGGCAATCAAATTTCGATATTCGGCAGTCTTATCGAGGAACAGGCAATTGAGGTTCGTTATCCGAATATTCCCGAATACGAAACGATGGAGAGACTTTCCAAAGAGAAATCCGTACTCGGCGTATATATTAGCGGGCATCCTTTTGAAAAATTCTTGCCCTATTTTAAGGATAAGACGTTCAACTGTTCGATGCTGAACGCGTACACTGAGGGCGAGGACGGGGAAAAGACGTATACCGAAATCGAGGACGGACAACAGGTAACGATGGGGGGTATGATTTCTGCGTTTAAGAAATTAAAAACCCGCAGCGGATCGCTAATGGCGTTCGTAACGGTGGAAGATATGTTCGGCGGGATCGAGTGCGTTTGCTTTCCCAAAATTTACGAACGGATGCGCGATTTCTTAGAAAACGACAGGGTGGTTTCCGTTTCGGGGAAATTGAGTATTGAAGAGGATAAAGCGCCCGTAATTATCGTGGATAAGATGACGGAGTTTTCCTTGGAAGAAAACGCGTCGAAAACAAAGGAAGTTGCTGTGCAAACGCCCGTAAAAACAGAAAAACCCAAGCGTTTGTGGTTGAACGTTAGCGGCATGGACGAGGCGGATGAAGAGGAGCTTTTAAATACTCTCATTTTTTACGCAGGCAATACGGAAGTTTGCTTTGTGCGGGATGGAAAAAAGATGCTTTGTTCGCAAAAAGTCGAGCCGAATAAAGCGTTGATGGCGGAGCTTTTCAGTTTTCTTCCTGAAAATTGTATAAAACTTGTCTAAAAATTAAAAATAATGCCGAAAAGTATTTGTTTTTTTTGAAAGATTTGCTATAATATATTTGTAAGAAGGACGAAATGAGATTTCGCCAAAGGGAAAAGAGAGAATAATTATTAACGTCAGAGGTAGGAAATGAAAAGAATCGGTTTATTGACGAGCGGTGGTGATGCGCCTGGTATGAATGCCGCAATCCGTGCGGTGGTTCGTTCGGGAATTTATTTCGGTATGGAAGTATACGGGATCGAACGCGGCTATGCTGGTTTGATTGAAGACAGCGTAACGCCGATGGAGATGCGTAGCGTTTCCAATATCGTACAATGCGGCGGTACGAAATTAAGAACGGCAAGATGTATGGAAATGCTGACGGTCGAAGGGCAGAAACGTGCCGTGGATACTTTGGAAAAACACGGAATTGAAGGACTCGTCGTCATTGGCGGCGACGGCTCTTTCCGCGGCGCAAAAATTTTAAGCGAACAGTACGGCGTGCCTACGATTGGTATTCCCGGTACGATAGATAACGACCTTGAGTATACCGATTATACGCTTGGTTTTGATACGGCGGTTAATACCTGCTTGGATATCATCAATAAGCTTCGCGATACGATGACTTCGCACGAACG
>JAZUCW010000063.1:0-7168 GCA_045639305.1 Candidatus Scatosoma sp. | reverse complement strand
AAAAATATGGCTTGTTTCCCCTCATCTATTACATTGCCAATTTCAAAATGTGTATATCTTATATCGCTTTGTGGAATCATATTTGTTTTTTCTTCATTAGAATTAAAACGAGGAGCACAAGAACATAATACAAAGAAACTAAGTAGCAATATAACTATTTTGGTCAAGATTTTTTTCATATTTGTGCCTTTATGTCGTTTATAAAATAGCTAAATTTAATATTATCACCTAAATTGTTTTTATTATAGTTTCTATTTAAGCAATTTGTCAAGTGTATTACGTAGCTAAAAGAAAACTTGACTTGAAAAAGTCGAGTTTTACAAATCATTAAATTTAAATCCCTATGTAAAACTCCTCTATGCGCAGCCTTTTTTGTGCTTTGGGACGGGGGCAAGTTGCGGGCAAACCGTTGACTTTGCGCGGCGTTCGTGTTATAATGAAAGCGAGAGGTAAAGGACATGAAATATATTGAATTGACGATACATACGACGACGGAAGCTAGCGAAATTATTTCGGATATTATGTGGGCGTATACCGACTACGGCGTAACTATTTGCGACCGTGCGGATATTATTGCGCTGCAAACGGCAAAGGAATCGACTTTTTGGGATTATATGGACGACGAACTGACGGTGGACAAGCCCTCGGACGTGCTTGTAAAATGTTACGTGGCAGAAGACGTTTCGGAGGAAGTGTTGCCCTCGATTTTGAGAGATATTCAGGACGCAAAAGCAAGGAGCGAAGGGTTCGTGCCGTTCGGGACTTTGGAGGATACCAAACGCACGGTGGACGGCGACGACTGGATTGACGTTTGGAAAAAACATTTCCGTCCCATTCATTTGGGGGAGATTGTCGTCGTGCCCGAGTGGATTGCCTATCAGCCGAAGGAAAACGAGAAGGTAGTGTTGCTTGATTCGAATATGGCGTTCGGGACGGGGGAACACGAGACGACCTCGATGTGCGTGGAGTTAATGCAAGCGTATATCACGCCCGATTCCGTTTGTATCGACGTGGGCTGCGGCAGTGGGATTTTGGGGATTTCTGCAATCAAACTCGGCGCGGCAAAAGCGTACCTTACCGATATCGACCCGATTGCGGTGGAAAGTTCCCTGCATAACAGTAAATTAAACGGGGTGGCGGAAAAGACGGTGGTTGCCCATTCGAATCTTTTGGAAAACACGGACGTAAAAGGCGACGTGATGATGGCAAATATCACGGGCGAAGTCTTGAAAATGCTGGCGCCGTCTATCCCTAAAAATTTGAAAAAAGAGGGCGTATTGATTTTGAGTGGGATTATCGAAAGCCGTTTGGAGATGGTGAAGGCGGCGTACGAGGCGGTTGGTATGCAGGTTGTTTTGGAAAAAAGAAAGGGCGAGTGGTTTGCGCTCGTTTTAAAACACAACGCGTAAAAAAGAGGGTGGCATGTCTGCATTGAAAAGATTTTTTGTGGAGAAAATAGAAGGCGAAGTCGAGCTTTTGGGGGAAGAGTTCGAGCATGCGAAAAACGTGCTTAGGCTTGGCGTAGGGGACGAGGTCGTGCTTTTGGATAACAGCGGAAAGGAATTTACCGCCGTGATTGCGCAAGTGGAAAAAAAGCGTATGCTTTTAAATATCGTCAGAGAAGAGCTTGGGAAAAGAGAACCCAATACGGACGTCGCGTTGCTTTTCGGGTACTTGAAAAACGCGGATAAAAACGAGTTCATCGTACAAAAAGCGGTGGAGCTTGGCGTAACGAAAATCGGCGTGTTTTCTTCTGCCTATTCCTCAGCGTATATGAATAAAAATAAGCTGGAAAGATTGAATAAGGTCTCCAAAGAGGCAGCGAAACAATGCTTGCGTTCGGTTGCGCCGACGGTGGACTATTTGGATTCGTTTGACGAGGCGTTGGCGTTTGCGAACGGATATAAAAACAAATTGTTCGCTTGTGAATTTGCCACCGAAAGCAAGTGCGATATAGAGAAAATTAGCGGTTCGACTGCGATTATGATTGGCAGCGAGGGCGGATTCTCCCGTGAAGAAGAGACGCAGGCGGCGGAAAGCGGATTTTCTTCGATTACGCTTGGGAAAAGAATTTTGCGCGCGGAGACGGCGGCGGTAGCGTTGACTTCGGTCGTGATGTTTTCGCTGGGAGAACTTCGATGAAGGCGGTTGTGTACACGCTGGGCTGCAAGGTAAACGACGTGGAAAGCGGGTCGATACTGCGCGGTTTGGAAGGATTTGGGTATACCGTTTCTAGGGAGATGGAAACGGCGGATTTGTATATTATCAACACCTGCGCGGTAACGGCGGAGGCCGAGCGGAAAAGCCGACAAACGGTGGGCAAGGCGATTCGGCAAAACCCGAAGGCGAAGATTATCGTTTGCGGGTGCGCTTCGGAAAAAACGCCAACGGCGTTTTTGGAAAAAGGGGATACCGTGTACGCGGTAACGGGTGCAAAAAGGAAAAATAAGGTCCTCGAAATCGTAGAGGCGGGATTTGAAAAAGAGCCGATAGGGGTCTGTATCGAGGAGGAAAAATCCTACGAGGAAATGCCCGTGCCCGAGTGCTTAAAAACCCGTAATTTCGTAAAAATTCAAGACGGTTGCAATCGGTTTTGTTCGTATTGCGTAATTCCCTATCTTCGGGGTAGGAGCCGTTCTCGTTCGTTAGAGAGCGCGGCAGCGGAGATTTTGGAAAGCCGCGCGCAAGAAACGGTGGTAACGGGGATTGATATTTCCGAATATAAGGACGGGGAGCGCGACCTTGCCGATTTGATGCTTGCCGTGAAAGAGGCAAATACGCGGATTCGGTTGGGTTCGATTGAGGTGAGTTTGATAACGCCGCGGTTTTTGGAGGCGTTGAAAGAGGTGAAAAATTTTGCGCCGCAGTTTCATTTGTCCTTGCAAAGCGGATCGGATAAAGTGCTAAAAAGCATGAACCGACATTATACGCGGGCGGAGTATCTTGAAAAGTGTGCAATGATTTACGCAGCGTTTCCCTCTGCCTCGATTACCACGGATATTATCGTGGGCTTTCCTACGGAAACGGAAGAGGATTTTTGCGAGTCGCTGCAAATCGTGCGCGAGGCAGGATTTGCGCAAATCCACGCCTTTCCCTATTCGCCGCGCGAGGGTACGAACGCCTTTAAAAAGTACAAGGAATTGCCGTTTGCTTTGAAGAAAGAAAGGGTGGAAAGGTTGCTTGCAGTTGGCGCTGAAGAAAAGAAAAAGTATTTGGAAAAATTTTTGGGCAAGGTTTTGACTATCGTGCCTGAAAATTGCATCGAGGGGTACACGGAAGGGTATACGGAAAACTATATCCGTGTGTACGTCGAGGGAAAGATGGAAAAAATCCCCACCCGTGTACGGCTTGAACGGCTTTTCAAAGACGGGGTAGAAGGGAAAATTGAAAACGAATAAAGGAGAAAGATTATGGAAAACTGTATTTTTTGTAAAATCGTCAGCGGAGTGATTCCTTCGCCGAGATTGTACGAGGATGAAAAGATGATCGTGATAAAAGATATCGAGCCGAAGGCGAAATTGCATTATCTTTGTATCCCCAAAACGCATTTTGCGTTGCTTTCCGAGATGGACCAGGAAAAGGCGGAAATCGTAAAACATTGCTTTGCGACCATTCCGACTTTGGAAGAAAAATTGGGTTTACAGGCGGGGTATCGGGTGATTATCAACCAAGGCGAAGACGGCGGGCAGACCGTTCCGCACCTGCATATCCATTTGCTTGGTGGAGAAAAATTGTCGGATTTTTAAGACGGTTTCAACGGGGCGCGTTTAAAAAATTATCGGGGTATAAAAGGGAAAAATTGTGGCAATACTTCCTCTCGCATACGGCTTAGCGCTGTGGCGGGAGGAAGTTTTTATGTTTTTTACGCGCTTAAAAAGAGCGTTCGTCTCGCTAGCGTCTTTGGGAATTTGCCTTGCGGTTGCCTTTTTGCTATACGCGATGAACGCTTGCAAGCTGCGAGGGCTTTGCGGAGATCGAACGTTTTATTTGGATAGCGCCTCTTCGCAGGGGTTGCGCAAGAAAAGTTTGTCCGTTCTCGACTTGCCGAGGTTGCGTGGAGAGTGTGTGCGTTTTCCCTGCGAGGAAGACGAGGTGCTTTCTATTTTGCAATCTTGCGGCGGAAGAGTGGAGTTTATGGAGGAGGCTTGCGGGATTACCTCGTATTATTGTTCGACGAGTAAGTGGGGGGACGGGTTGATGCTTAACGGAAAGAAGATCAATTTGCACCTCGCCTATGCGGACGGAGTGTGCGTGGTGGGAGTGCCTATTATATTCGACGGCTTTTGATATTGCGCGAAGAAACGTGTTATATACGTCGCAATACGGCGTGGAAACTCCGTGCCCCTTGCTCGTTTACGCACAGTAAACTCCCGTCGGGGTACTCGTTTCGCCTTGTCTTGCTTGTATCTAACCCGTTTCGTGGAGTTATTTGTCATACCGAGCGCCTCAGTTACATACTATCGGTATGCTCCTTCGGCGCGCCTTGAACTGCTTGTATCTAACCCGTTTCGTGGAGCTATTTGTCATACCGACTGAGCGAAGCGAATGGAGTGTATCTCCGTTTTAAATGCAGCCAAAATTCCGAACTCCGCATTCCGCATGTTGTTTGTCATACCGACTGAGCGAAGCGAATGGAGTGTATCTCCGTTTTAAATGCAGTCAAAATTCCGAACTCCGCATTCCGCATGTTGTTTGTCATACCGACTGAGCGAAGCGAATGGAGTGTATCTCCGTTTTAAATGCAGCCAAAATTCCGAACTCCGCATTCCGCATTCCGCATTCCGAATTTCCAAGACTGCCTTCAAGCGCAGTTTTCTAAGAGGTATAAAAATTCCGTAATCGGTCAATCCTTTACATACAAAACGATTTCGGAGGATTTTATGAGCAAGAAAGAACAAGATGGAAACGAGCAGGAAAAGAAAGATAAGAAAAAGAAGAAGATAGACGGCGAGAGAAGATTTTACCTCTTTACCGCTATCGGTTGTGCGGCGGTATTGGTTGCAATTATCGTATTGGCGCTTGCGGTAACGGGTGCGGGGAGTGTCAACAATCAGGCGAACGACCCTGATCAGCCGAGCTCTGTGCCCGTCCAAAAACCCGACGACGAGCCGACGGTGGTTTTGCCGCAAGGCATGGCTTTGCCGATGGAAAACGTAAGCGTGCTTAGCGAACACGGGTTTTTCCATAACGCGACCTTGAATACCTATTACGAGCATAAGGGCGTGGATTTTGCGGCTTCGGTAGGCGCGGAGGTTTTTGCTGTGGACGACGGCGTGGTGGAAAGTATCTATAAAAACGACGTGTTGTTGGGCACGGAAATCGTCATTGCGCACGAGGACGGCGTAAAATCGTTATATCGTTTCGTAACGGAAACGGACGATTTGAAAGTGGGTGATCGGGTGCGTAGAGGCGAAGTGATCGCTACCGTTTCCGAGCCTACGGGCAACGAGTATAAGGCTGGCGCGCATTTGCATTTTGAGATTACTGAAAACGGCGTGTCCGTAGATCCAACCAAATATTTGACTTTAGAAGAAAAGTAACGCTTTTGTTTATTACGCCGCCGCGGGGATTCCCCGCGGCGGCGCTTTTTTCGAAAAACATAAATTCCCCCCTTCGCGCATACGATAAAGGGGAAAAAGGAGGGCGGCGATGAAAAAACTCTTGTGTGCGCTGTTTTCAGCGGTGTTTTTATGCGGAGTATTGCCCGTGTTTACAGGCTGTAAAAAAGAGGTGAAGATAAGCACCGTGTACGAGATTACGGCAGAATACGTGCCCGAAACGGCGACGGTGGCAGGGACGGTAAAACTCACCTTTGAAAATACTACGGAGGAGGCATTTTCCGTTTTAAAATTCCAGCTTTATCCGAGCGCTTATCGAAAAGACGCGCTGTATCGGCCCGTGGATTCGGCGTATGCTTCCGCCGCCTATTACGCAGGGGAAAGCTACGGCGAGATGGTTATTTCCAGCGTGCACGGCGCAAAAGGCTGGGAGGTGCTGGGCGAGGACGAAAATATCCTATGCGTCTATCTTGAACAGCCCGTATACCCGGAGGATAAAATCGTTGTCGATATTGCCTTTTTAACCAAGCTGGCAAAAGTAAACCACCGCACGGGGATTACCGCGCATACCGTTAATCTCGGCAATTTCTATCCCGTGCTTTGCGGGATTAAAGAGGGGGGATTTTTGGAAACCGTCTACTATTCGGACGGGGACCCGTTCGTTAGCGACTGCGCAAAATATTCCGTGCGTCTGACGATGCCCAAAGAATACACGTTGGCGGCGACGGGCGAAGTTGCCTCCGAACGGGTGTTAGAGAGCAAGCGCGTGTACACCGTATCGGCAAGCGGAGTGCGGGATTTTGCCGCCGTCTTATACCCCGAAACCCAGCTTTTGCAAGAAAAATGCGGGGATACGGAGATTTTGTATTATTATTACGCAGACGAAACGCCAAAGCAAACCTTAGAGGCAGCTAAAGACGCTTTCGTCTATTTTGAAAAGACGTTTGGTGACTATCCCTACAAGACCTACACGCTTGCGGAAACGGGGTTTTGTTACGGGGGGATGGAGTATCCGCAGCTGACTTTCCTTTCCGATAACTTGACGGGGGAGGAGCGTATTCGCGCGGCGGTACACGAAACGGCGCACCAGTGGTGGTACGGCGTGGTGGGGAGCGATCAAATCCACGAGGCGTGGCAAGACGAGGGCTTGGCAGAGTATTCGTCCGTCTGCTTTTTTGAAAATTATGAAAAATACGGGCTGACGAGGGATTTGTTAGTGGCGGCGGCTTTGAAAGAATACCGTTCGTATTACGACGTATACGGCAGTGTATTAGGCAGAACGGATACCCGTATGTCGCGGCATTTAAAGGGGTATATCAGTACGTACGAATACCGTTGTATCGCCTACGACAAGGGCGTGGTGATGTTTGATACGCTGCGAAAGAGCGTGGGGGACGACAAGTTCTTCGAGGGGTTGAGAAATTATTATAAAACCTGCGCTTACAAGGTTGCGCAATCGGGGGATTTGGTTGCCGCTTTTGAAAAGGCGGGGTTGGACGTACAGGGATTTTTCGACAGCTTTTTAGAGGGTAAAGCGATTTTGTAGAGAAAAAGAGTTGCAAAAATTTTTTTCGGGAGTATAATAGATACTAGGAATCCCAAGGAGTAAC
>JAZUCW010000062.1:0-2489 GCA_045639305.1 Candidatus Scatosoma sp. | reverse complement strand
ATTTGTCAGATATTTTATTGACAATTTGCAGATAATTGATTATAATGTGTATATCATAAAAAAATATGACATTTTAACTTTTAGGCATATACATATGGCGAAAAAATTAACGAGAAGAAAAAAATTAATTATCGGCATAGCGGTTCCCTTGCTCGTCTTGGTAATCGTGGCTTGCGTATTTTTGTTTGGGGGCAAAAAGGGTACTCCTCCCGTAAAGCCGGAGGATAGTATCAGTATTTGTTTGACTCCGCCCTCCAGCGGTGCGCCGAACGAATACGGCGGCTTGGAAAACATCGGGTATATCGCGGGGAAACTTCGTATGCAGCCGCATTATCACAGCGAGATGAACGGCAGCGTGGACGCGATGGTAACCCAAGAGGTGCACGGTTATAAAGATTATAAAGACGGAGTATATATTGCTTCGTCTATTAGTATTGCGCACAGCAGTCTTGCGCCCTCGAAGGCGTTACAAAAGTTTTTCGGGGACGGGAAGGCGGTAGTCCGTACGGCGGCTTCGGAGGATTCGGATGATTGGAACGGCGTAAAAACGAAATGGGCTACGGGTGCGCCCAACGAAATTTTGACGAGAGAACAGTACGAAGAAAAGTACGGTATGTGGGGGAACGAGCTGACCGATTATATCATCAATTCGGAAACGCTGCTCTCCTGCTCGACGCCGCAAAAGGGCGCGGACGGAATCTATACGATGACGGCGGAGCTCGACCCTGTAAAATCGACCTATTATTATAAGCACCAAATGATTACGATGGGGGAACTGGGTACGTACCCCGAATTTGAAAGTATTCGTTTGACCTTCCGTTTCCGTGAAGATTGGACTTTGCTCTCCTACGATATTTACGAGAAATACGAAACGTACGTATCGGTTATCACGGCGGAATGCGAAGCGAAAATGACGATTACCTATTCGTACGACGAATCGAAAGTAGACGTGTCGGCGTATGAAAACTACTTTAAAAAATACGCGAACGCAGCGCCCGTAGTATTGCCCGAACCTGAAAAAGGCGCAAGGGAGTATTTGACGGCGGCGTTCGGACCTCTGCTTGGCGGGGAAAAATGTATTGACTTTACCGCCAATATCAATGAAAATATCGTTGCGGGTAAAATTGCGCTGGATATTTCCTTGGAAGAAGGGATCGCGTTCAACGGCTTGCAACTCAATCTTGGCAATTTGCAAGCGGGCTTGGTTGGAAAGGATATCGTCTTGCAGTACAAAGATTTCAACGGTAAATTCCCGTTGGAAGAACTGCTCTCTTATCTCGGCGTAGGTGCGACGGCGGCGGAAATGCCTGCCATTGACGCAGACGCTCTGCTGGGCGATCTGATGAACGCGCCGATTATCAAGGACGGGGACAAATCCTCAATAAGCGCGACCTTGGCGCTGGGGGATTTCCCGATACATATTGCTTTCTACTTTAACGAAGGAACGGAAATTACGTTGGAAAAAATCGAGGCTTCGTTAGAGCTTGAAGGGATGCCCGTTTCTTTGACGGCGACCCTTGGCGAAAAGACGGGTTTTGTCGAATTGGACGTAGATAACGCCATCGACGTTTCTCCCTTCGTACAGGACATCCTGCCTATCATTATGGGCAAGAACTACGCGATCAGCGTAAACTATGCAAACGCAGACTTTGCAATTGCGGGCGAAGTGGTACTCAACGCAAATAGCGGAATTGCGGTCGGCGCAGATATCACGATCAGCGTAAACGGCGGGGAAATCCCTGTTAACGTAGTATACAAATACGAAACGGTATACGTATCTTGCAAGGGCTTGCAGGTGAAAGGCACGCTGGACGAAATCAGCGGCTTGATTGCAAGATTCGTACCGCAGACGACGAGCGAAGTTGCAATCGATACGGCAACGCTCGTAGACGCATTGTTAAAGACGAATTTTGATAAACTTTTAAAATCGTTGAGCCTTACGGAAAATAGCGTAGGTATCGTAGTAGACGGCAACGAATTGTTGACGGTGCTTTCCGCAATCGTTGGCGAAGTAGAGTTCGAACTTGGCGATATCACGCTTGGATATACCAGCGTAGAAAAGGCGTTTAGAGCAAACGTACTTGGCGTAGAGCTTGGCATGACGGCAACGGAAACGATCGTAGCAATCCCCGAAAACGCAGATACGTACGTAAGCGTAACGGAAGTAGTCGGGCTTGTTGAAGAAATTATTTCCGTGATGGAAACGAAGAACTATGCGCTCAGCGTAAGCTATGCAAACGCAGACTTTGCAATTGCGGGCGAAGTGGTACTCAACGCAAATAGAGGAATTGCGGTCGGTGCAGATATCACGATCAGCGTAAACGGCGGAGAAATCCCCGTTAACGTAGTATACAAAGACGAAACGGTATACGTATCGTGTAAGGGCTTGCAGGTGAAAGGCACGCTGGACGAAATCAGCGGTTTGATTGCAAGATTCGTACCGCAGACGACGAGCGAAGTTGTAATCGATACGGCAACGCTTGTAGACG
>JAZUCW010000061.1:0-2898 GCA_045639305.1 Candidatus Scatosoma sp. | reverse complement strand
ATTGTAAAGAGCTTTGTTTTGAAATACCTATATTTTTATGCATCTCAAAAAAGACTCCTATACATTTTATCGTGAAATTATTATAATTTTTCTCTTTGTAAAAACAACTTATCAAGTTGGAGATATTTTTCATAGACTTTGTTCGCATCTTCACGTTCTGCCAAAGGATAGGTCGTGTCCTTTTTTTGCACGATCGTTTGCACTGTATCGTTGATATTCGTATAAATCCCCGCTCCGTAACCAGCGTAAATCGCCGTCCCCAAACAGCCTGTTTCCTTATTCTCCAACGTTACCACCTTTCTCCCTGTAATATCCGCTTTAATTTGCCGCCAAAGAGTACTTTTTGCCCCACCCCCAATGGAAATTACTTCATCTACAGGCAAGCCCAAGTATTCTAAATACTGCCGTAATAAACAAGCAATGGCTTCCATAATCGCACGAGCGAAGTGTGCGCGAGTATGTTTCAAATCCATACCGTACACGCCGCCTTTTAAATCGGGATCGTTTATGGGCATTACGCTGCCACACATATTCGGTGCAATCGTCAAGCCTTCCGAGCCAAGCGGAATTTTAGAGGCCTCTTCGTCAATCGTTTGAAAATCGCTGTTTTCGTAGAAATTTCGCTTGAACCATTCCAACACCATTCCCGCGGTAGGTGCCCACATAAGTAAGCAATATTTTCCTTTTGCCACATAATAAGCCGGCACTTTTATTCCTTCAAAATAAGGCGGAAGCGTTTTCGACAGTGCGCAAACGGCAAGTGCAGTCCCCGTCATCTCGCTCACGATTCCTTCGCGAATAATACCCGATCCGATAAAACCTGAAATTTGGTCGAGAGCACCCGTGCAAACCACCGCGCCTTGATACGCTCCAACTTTCACCCCACTTTCACAAAGGGCAGGCAAGTAGCTTTCGTCGATGCCGATAAAATCCAGCATTTCTTTCCAGTACTCGCCCGTGCAAACGTCCAAATACAGCGTAGAGGAATACAGCGAGCGTTCGCAAACGAATTTACCCGTAATGCGATAAAGTAAATAATCTTCCAAAAGCACAACTTTATCTAACTTTGCAAACAAATCGGGGCGGTTGTTTTTTAACCATAAAATCTTAGGTGCAGGATAACCGGCAGGAACTTCCGTTTGCCCCGTGACTTCATACACGGTTTTCAACCCAAACGCGCGCTCTATCGCCTTTGCTTCCGTTTCAGCGCGGTTATCCAGCCACACGATTGCATTCATAAGCGATTTTCCTGCTTTATCCAAGAAAATCAGCGTTTCGCCTTGTGTGTCGATCGCAAATGAGTCAATCCGCACTTTTGCATTAAGCTCGCTATACGCCTGTTTAAACAGAGTAAAATATTCCTCAGCGGGAAATTCCACCTTCTCTCCTTCCGTAATCAAGGTATACGCCTTGGTTACGGTTGCAAGCTCCTTTCCGTTTTCGTCGAACACGCAACCTTTAAGTGAAGTCGTGCCGATATCAATACCCATTACGTTCGCCATATATTTCTCCTATGCAAAAAGCAACATGGGAAACAGCTCCTTGCGGTATTTTTATTTTAATTATCTCTTTTGTTGCAAATCGTAATGGGGATCGTACGCCTTTTCTTCGTCAGTGAACTTACGAAGCGTGTTGATCGTTTCGCCGTTATTCCACTTGCGATCCTCTACGTCCTCCGTCGTACCCATAACCGTTATATTAAGCTGGCGGTGGCGTGCGCGGACGTGATCCCAATCCACAAAGTATACGTGCGCAAATTCTCCGCCGTCCAATACGCCGTCTTTAATCGTCATCGTTTCGCTACGGCCAAAGAAAGAGGAACGCAAATGCCCATCCGTGTTCATAGAGGTATAGCTACCGGGTTCGTTTACGTAACGACCAAACTGCGTGTGGATAGGACCGGGGTGGCGGTAGTCTCCCTCATTGGTGTAGTCGGGTATCAGCTTACGCATAATATCCAACAAATCGTGCTGTAAATATTCCAAATCAAACGAATCCAAGTCGTGAGAGCATTCTTGAATAATTACCGAACAGGTCGTGTGGTGAGAAGCGATACATACCGTACCGTTTTTAACGCCCGAAGCTTTTACGATTTCCATAACTTCCTTGGATACGTCGTGAAACGTAGGTATCCAACCTCTAGATTGCAATTCTAATTCCTTTTGATAAACTTTAAATTTCATTTTTTTATCCTCCAAATAATTTTTAATTTTCTTTATTTGCTTGCCGTTCATTCCAAGCACGGCGTACAGCGCCAATCATTTCGTCTACCATAGCGACTCTATCCTGCGCCTTTGCAACGCCCGACGAAGAACCCGTTGCGTCTGCGCCTGCAATTATCGTATTGTATACGTCCTGCCCGTTCGCAATTCCCGCCGCGGTAAGCACCAAAATTTCGGGGTTTACACTTTTTACAGATTTAGTTGCGGCTTCCACGTATTCTTTCCCTACGCTTACGCCCGTTCCTATCAATTCGGAAGGCTCGGCCACGATAATATCAGGGGCAAGGGTTGCTATCTTGCTTGCGTCCGCCAAAGAATCCGCGCATACAATCGTCGTCAAACCCACTTCATTTGCGCGCGAAATGGTTTTTTCTAAAACCTCAAACGATATCGGCTTTTCGCAGTGATTGAGCATTACGCCGTCCGCGCCTGCCACCACTAAGGATTCAGGCAAAATATCCGCAAGCCCGCGTCCAGGCATAATTGCGTCCATGTGCGGAGCAAAAACGTGGATATGCTTCGTGTTTTCTTTCACGCGGCGGATATCCACGATCGGGGTGGTAAATATAATGTCAACCCCGTATTTTTCAGACGCCGCATCCGCGGCTTTTGCCAATTCCAAAATATCATCGCCGTATAAATAAGATTTTGGACCGATTTCGAAAAAAGGTAACTT
>JAZUCW010000060.1:0-9741 GCA_045639305.1 Candidatus Scatosoma sp. | reverse complement strand
GTTTCCGCCGACAAAGGAAGAAAAATAACATTGTCCTGAAAAACAAGTACAAAGCGCACCTTGCACAAAAACTTCCGTTTCAATAAATGCGGCGATTTTTTCAATTTCCGCAAGCGGCGTTTCACGGGCGAGAATTACACGAGAAAACCCACATTCTTTGGCAAATTTTGCGCCGTAAAGGTTACATACCCCTGCTTGCGTACTCAAATGTAAAACGATCTTCGGATACCTCTCGTGGATAACTTTCCCTAAAAACGGGTCCTGCAAAATAATAGCGTCCGCACCCTCGTTCCAAACGAAAAGCAGATTTTTAAAAAAGCCGTCTATCTCCTCGTCTTTTACGATGGTATTCATCGCAACGTAGACTTTCACCCCGCAAAGGCGGGCTTTTTGTAAGACCGCGCAAAATCCCGCCTCGTCAAAGTTTTCTGCCCCTTGACGTGCGGAAAAGGCGGATAAGCCCAAATATACGGCGTTTGCCCCGTTGTCGATGGCGGCAAACGCGCACTCCGCGTTGCCTGCCGGCGCTAAAATTTCCAACATTTTATCTCCCTATACTGCGGGTAATCAATTCTTCCGAAGCATCGTAGCCCATACTCTTTAAACGGAAATTACGGGCGGCAACTTCGATGATAATGGCAAGATTTCGTCCCGGGCTTACGGGAATCGTCAATTTGGGAACCTTAATCCCAAAATAGCTTGTAGACGACATTTCATCGCCGATACGGTCGTATTCTTTGCCGATCTGCCAGTTTTCAAGCTGAATAATAAGCTGGATTTTTTTCTCATCCAAAACCGAACCCGACCCGTACATACTCTTGACGTTGATAATCCCAATGCCGCGAAGCTCCATAAAATAGCGGATAATATCGGGCGCGGTGCCGTAAAGTTCGTTTGCAATTTCTTTAATAATCACGTTATCGTCGGCAATTAAGCGATGTCCACGCTTAATCAACTCCATTGCGGTTTCACTTTTCCCAACGCCGCTTTTCCCCGTCAGCAAAATCCCTACGCCAAAAACCTCCATCAATACCCCGTGTTCGGTCATCGACGGTGCCAAAAGTCGGTTGAGATAGATATACAAATCACTCATAAGGTCGGTCGTGATACGAGGAGAACGGAACAGCGGACACGAGTGGTTTTTCGCCGTTTCAACGAGTTCGGGCAAAGCAGGCAAATCACGGCTTAAAATCAGACAAGGCAGTTCTCCGTGCGAAAACAAAGAACAAATTTTTTCCTTGCGTTCCTTTGAGGGAAACATCCGTAAATATTCGTATTCAGCAAGCCCGATAACAATAATTCGGTGTGCGTCGAAATAGTTAAAGAACCCGCCCGCAAGCTGCAATCCAGGACGTTCGACGCTCATACTCGATAAGGTAACCACCCCTCTGCCCGTGTAGATAATTTCTAAATTGAGGTCGGATGCAAATTTATCCAACATAACGCTTTGTGTTACCTGCGCACTCATTTTTCTTCCTCCCCGTATACGTACTGCTCAATAATTTTTGCTACGGCGTCCTCTTCGTTGGTGTAATTTACCACGGTAGCAACGCTACGCAGCGTTTCGTCTGCATTTTTTACCGCAATGCCTACCCCCGCCTTTTTCAACATCGGCAAATCGTTGTATTGATCGCCTATGGCAATCGTCTTTTCCAAAGGAAGGTTGAATCTGTTTGCCAAAAATTCAACGGCGGTACCTTTGGAATAGGAAGCGCTGCCCACTTCGATTAAAAATTTACTGCTGCGCGTTACCGTACAATTTTCAAAATTTTCCTTTTCCAGAGCCAGGCGAAAGCGTTCGTTATCCTTTTCTTCTACCATCGCCAATACTTTATACGGACAAAGCCCTCTTTCTTTTACGAACTTTGAAATCGGTTTCTCTAAAACCACGATGCCCTTCGTTTTGACGATACTTTCGTACAGCTTTAACGCGTCGTCGTCCATATTCGAATAATAATCCCAAAGGTCGTATACGTGGATATGTAATCCCAAGCTTTCCATTTTCTCGCATACGCTTACGGCAATTTCGTTAGGCATACGTCCGTGTAATAGCACTTCGTTCGTTTCAATATCCACAATTGCGGTGCCCTGTCCGCAGCAAACGAACCCCGAAAGCCCCAATTCGTGGATACGCGGCAAAATCCCCGCAGGCATTCTGCCCGTGGAGACAACGAATTTTCCACCGTCATTTATATAGCGGCGAATCGTTTTTTTCGTGTATTCGCTAATCGTGCCGTCCTCTTTAACGAGCGTACCGTCAAAATCGGAGACGATTAACGGATAATTCATCTTTTGCATTTATACTTGTTCCTTAAAATACGAATAGATTTTTTTTGCGAGCTCTTCACCGATTCCTTCAACCAAGCAAAGTTCCTTTTCGCTTGCCGACATAATTTTATCAATCGTGCCGAACTTCTCTAGCAGCGCCAAACGTTTTTTCTTGCCAATCCCCTCAACTTCTTCCAAAACGGACGCCAAATTGCGCTTTGAGTGTAGATTACGAAAATAGGTAACGGCAAAACGGTGCGCTTCGTCACGAAGCCGTTGTAATACTTTTAAGGCGTAATCGCGCGGATTTAAGCGGATAGGCTCGGGAGAAAAGAGGGTAAAAATTTCCTCTTCCCGTTCCGCCAAAGCAATCAGCTCGATATCCTTAATCCCAAACTCGTCAAATACTTCCTTTACGGACGAAAGCTGCCCTTTCCCACCGTCGATAACGATAAGCTGCGGGCGGGGGAAACGCTCCTCTTCACTTGTGCCAAGCTTTGCTAAGCGACGGCGCATCATCTCTTGGTGGGAAGCGTAATCGTCTGCGCCCTCGACCGTCTTAATTTTAAACCGCCGATAACTGTTTCTATCCGATTCCCCGTCGATAAAGACGACCATCGACCCAACCTTGTCTACTCCGCTGACGTTGGAAATATCGTAACATTCCATACGTTTTGGATAATTCTTTAATCCGAGCAATTCTTTTAAACGGCGACAGGCGTTTTTTGTCATTTCGTTTTTATGCTTGATTTTGTCAATCGATTTGGAAAGATATTCGCCCGCGTTTTTCTCTGCCATATCGAGAAGCTGTTTTTTTACTCCCTGCTTGGCAAGCACGACGGTAACTTTTTTACCGAAAGTTTCTTTAAAATACCGTTCTAGAAGTTCCTTTTCACAAAACTCCTGCACGATAAGCTCGTCGGGTAGCTCGTGATGGTTGTAATACTGAATAATAAACCCCGTCAGCGCGTCCGCCTCACAAAAGGACCCGTCCTCTAAAGCAAACGAAGTACTGCCCTGCATAATCCCCTTTCTCGTAACCGAAACGTTGACGGACGAATAAATAAAGTTCGTCTTCAACGCAATAATATCCGCATTTAAATCGCGGTTTAACGCCGTAATTCGTTTTAATTTGAGTTTGGAGAGCATTGCCAGCTTTTCCCGATACTCCATTGCTAACTCAAACTCTTCGTTTTCCGCAAAGAAACGCATTTTTTCTTGCAAAATCCTTTCGGCGTCCTCGTAATTGCCGTCTAAAAAAGCCAGCGTTTCTTTTATTCTCTTTGCGTATTCTTCTTTACTGCACAAATGCGCACACGGCGCTTGGCAGCGTTTGAGATGATAGGCAAGGCAAGGTTTTTTAGGCTTTGCACCGATTGCCGTTTGGCAGGTACGCACGTTGTAAACCGAGCCGATAATATCTAGCAAATCGCCGCAGCGCACGCCGCCCATAAACGGCCCGAAATATTTCCCGTCCTTTTTGATTTTTCTCGTAACGGAAACGCGAGGAAACTCCTCTTTCGTGTGCACCTTGATATAAGGATAGGTCTTATCGTCTTTTAAAAGAATATTGTATTTTGGTTTATACTTTTTTATCAGGTTGTTTTCAAGCGCTAGCGCGTCGATTTCACTTGCCGTAATGATATAATAAAAATCGGCGATATGTTCGACCATTGCCGCTACTTTTTCCGATTTTTGGAAAGAATGAAAGTATTGGCGCACACGATTTTTTAAGACGCGCGCCTTACCCACGTAAATAACGATCCCGTCCTTATCCAACATAATATAAACGCCGGGAGAGTCAGGTAAAAGATTGAGTTTTTCTTTCAATTCGCCCATATATCTTATTATATACCAAATCGCAAAATTTTGCAAGGGAATAAAGGAAAAAATACGCCTTTAACAACCTAAAAACTCGATTCCTTTTAAGATTACGTCGTTTATGGATTCGTGGGTAAGGCTGTAAAAAACAATTTTGCCTTGTCGGCAGCTTTTTACAATCCCCGCACTCTTTAAAAACCGTAATTGATGGGAAACCGTCGTTTGGTTGATATCCAAAATCCGAGAAATATCGGTTACGCAAAGTTCGCTAATCGCAAGCGCGGAAAGAATTTTTACCCGCGTATAATCGGCAAACACAGAAAAAAAGCACACAACGCCGTCGAGAATATCTCCTTGCGGAACGTAATCCTCGATCAGGCTTTGCGTGCGTTTGTCAAGTAACAACAGTTGAGACATACTATACCTCCATATATGCTTTCTTGGATATATGATAACGTATATTCTATCTCGTATACTGTACTCTATCGTCGTTTCTTTGCCGATTTTGTCGTTTTTAAGAGAGCTTTTTCACCTCGTACCCTGCTTCCACAACGGCGTTGATTACTACTTCATCCATCACGTTTTCCGCGTGGAAAACAGCCGTTTTCTTGTTTAAATTGACCTCCACTTCGCTTACGCCGTCAATCCCTTCCAACGCCTTTTTCACGTGCGCAACGCAACGGGGACACATCATCCCCTCAATTTTCATCGTCTTTTGCATACTCTTCTCCTTACAAACTTTTTTCTTCGTTTTCCCAAATCTCGTCAACCTTAACGCGTTCGTTACGACGAATAACGAGCTTACGCACATCGCCGCCGCACCCATCCAAGGTTGCAACGAAATCCCGAAAACGGCAAACGCGCCCGCGGCAACGGGAATTGCCATACAGTTATAGAAAAACGCCCAAAACAGGTTTTGTTTAATATTGCGGACGGTCTTTTCGCTTAGCTCGATCGTCTTATCGACCAACCGCAAATCACCGCGGGATAAAATGACGTCCGCAGCGTCCATTGCAACGTCCGTACCGTTACCCATTGCAATCCCTAAATCCGCAGATTTTAACGCGGGACTATCGTTAATTCCGTCACCGACCATGGCAACGATTCCACCCATGGTTTGCACCCGTTTTACTGCGTCTGCCTTATCTTTTGGTAAAGCTTCGGAAAAATATTCCTCTACCCCGACTTCCTCCGCAATCGCCTTTGCAACGTTTTCGTTATCCCCCGTCAACATCGCCAAACGAAGTTTGCGTTTTTTTAATGCCTCAATCCCTTCTTTGGTTTCCGCTTTCAAGGTATCCGCTACGGCAAACACCGCCAACAAATCGGATTCGTCCGCCAAAAATATCGCCGTTTTTCCTTGGTGCGCGTACTCTTTCTCTAAGGCATAAAGCTTTTTGCTTGAAATATGGGAAAGCAAACGGCGGTTCCCTAAATAATAACGTTTATTATCGTATTCGCAGCTTGCCCCTTTTCCCGTTTCATAGGCGTACTTTTCCACGTCAAAATCTAACGCGCCGAGTTTTTCTTCGGCATAGCCGTAAATACATTCCGCAATCGGGTGATTAGAATGTTTCTCGATTGCCGCGGCAAGGCTTAAAATCTGTTTTTCGTCCCCTTTTAATGGCAGGAAATCCGTTGTTTTCGGGGCGCCGACCGTCAAGGTTGCCGTCTTATCAAGCAGTACGCAATTAACGTCTTTCGCTTTTTGCAGAGCCTCGGCGTCTTTATACAAAATCCCCAGCGACATTCCTCGTCCCGTTGCCGCCATAACCGCTACGGGAGTTGCCAAGCCCAGCGAACAAGGACAGGAGATTACGAGCACACAAATCGCGTAGTTTGCCGCGGTGGAAATCTCGCGGGTCGTAAGCAGCCAAACCACGAAAGTAATCAAGGAAATCAAACCCACGACAGGCACGAAGATTGCCGCGATTTTATCGGCAATTTTTTGCAAGGGCGCCTTACTTGCCCCCGCCTCTTTTACCATTTTCACGATTTGGGAAAGCGTCGTATCTCCGCCTACTTTTTTCGCCTCAATTTTAATATAACCGCTTTTGACGATATCCGCGCCCGTAACAAAGTCGCCTTTTTCCACCTCAACGGGCATACTTTCACCCGTAATTGCCGCACGATCAATAAAAGCGTGTCCACTAAGTATCGTTCCGTCTACGGGAATATATTCTCCCTGTTTTACGATAACGATATCTCCCACGGAAAGATTAGAAAAGAGTATTTTTTTCTCTCCGTTTTCCCGTTCTACCGTTACGCTGTTTGGCATCAGATTTATCAGCTTTTCAATTTCCTCTCCCGTTTTGCGTTTGGAACGCTCTTCCAGCCATTTCCCAAGGGTTACGAGGGTCAAAATCATAGCAGCCGATTCGTAGAATAAATGCACGCCTTCGTTTGCTTTCCCCCAATAAATCAAAACGCTAAACACGAGACTATACAAAAAAGAAACGCCCGCCCCAAGAGCAACCAAAGTGTCCATGTTGGGAATTCGTTTGAAAAGCGCCGTAAAGCCGCTCGTAAAGAGTTTAAAGTTAATAATGATTACGATCAGGGTCAAGACGACTTGCAAAGCAATCGAAATTTCTGCGCGCGGTTGCGGCAGCCCTATCATTTTTCCCATAGAAAAATACAAAAGCGGAACCAAGAAAATCAAAGAGGATAAAAACCGCTTTTTTAATTTCTTCGGCTGTGGTTTTTTCTCCGTAAACAGATTTTCATCAAAAACGGACGCGCCATACCCCAAATGCAAGACGAGCCCTATAATTTCCTTTTCAGAAAGAATCTTTTCGTCGTAATCGACGATCATATTCTCTCCCATTAAAGATACGCTTACACTCTTTACCCCGCTCAAACGAGAAACGGCGCGTTCGATTCCGGCCGAACACGCAGCGCAAGACATACCCGTTATTGAAAACTTTTCTTTCATATCCATTTTCTCCTTGCAAAAGTATAACAAATTTGCGCGTTTTTGTCAAGCAAACGATGGTTTCAACCTCATTCGTGACGGAAAGAGAAAAACGCAAAAAGACGGGTGCTAAAAGCCACCCGTCTGATGATGCTGCATTAGACGAAATTAGTCGTTCTTTTCTGCTTTGGGCGCAACTACTTCTACGCCGTTATAATATCCGCAGTGCTTGCATACTCTGTGCGCTTCTGCGTATTCGTGGCAATGAGGGCATTCTACAAGCGTAGCTGCCGTTGCCTTATAGTTTGCAAATCTCTTATTCGTTCTGCTCTTCGATTGTTTATTCTTGGGTACTGCCATTTTAACACCTCTTCTATATTCTTTCGATTTTTGGGTCGAGTTTATCCGTTATACGAAATACTTTCGCAAGTATCCCCACAGGAAAGCGAGAACGGCATACTAGCCATCAACGCGTCTTCCGCTGCTTGGGTCAAATCCACCTTTCCGTTTACGTATCCGTAATCTTCGTAATCTTTACGATTTTCAAAATACGCTTCCAAATCGCCTTCCACGCAAGTAGCCGCGGCCTTTAAGCATCTTGAGCATTGCCCGATAAGCTTGTACAAGATTTTCCCGCGAATTTCCAGCGAATCGTCTGCAAACAGTTCGTAATCAAATACGAGTTTTACAGGTCCGTCGAATGTAACGAACGGAATGGGTATGAAAGTTTCAGGGGCGGAATATTCAATTTCCATATGCCCTCGATACTTTTTTTCTGCGTTTAACTTTCTTATATCGATAATCATCATAAAACCGACTTTACAAGTATAGTATATTTGAAATCATTTGTCAACTTTTTTTTGCCAAATTTTTTCGAATTTTTATAATAATTCTAAGGTTTCTCTTGCGATAACCAATTCCTCGTTCGTAGGAATAATTAAAACCTTCACCCTAGAGTTCTTGCCCGTAATATCGCGGATAGCGCCGTTGTTCTTTTCCAAATTCTTTTCTTTGTCAATTTCCAAGCCAAGGTACTGCATGTTTTCACAAACCGCCTCACGCACGCAAGGCGTGTTTTCGCCTACACCCGCCGTAAAAACGATACAATCCACCCCGTTCATCGCCGCCGCATACGCACCGACGTATTTTTTACAAGCGTACGAGAACATATCGAGCGCTAACGCCGCGCGCTTGTTGCCGTTATCGCGTGCCGCCGTTAAATCTCTAAAATCACTCGACACACCCGAAACGCCTGCTACGCCGCACTTTTTATTAAGGTAAACAAGCGCTTCGTGAATATCCATCCCTTCTTTCTTTGCAAGATATTCCGCAGCGGCAGGATCGATATCCCCGCTGCGCGTACCCATCGGAACGCCTGCAAGCGGAGTAAATCCCATCGAGGTATCGATACTTTTACCCCCGTCCACCGCCGTGATTGACGATCCGTTGCCAAGGTGGCAGGTAATGATTTTCAATTCTTCGGGGCGTTTTCCAAGATATTTTGCCGCTTCTTGCGAAACGAATTTATGACTAGTGCCGTGGAAACCGTAACGACGGATAGCGTATTTTTCATAATCTTCGTATGCAATAGGATACATATACGCGTAATTGGGCATCGTAAAATGGAAACTGGTGTCAAACACGAACGCCATAGGCGTATTCGGCATTGCCGCACGGCAAGCCTTTACCCCGATAATCGCCGCGGGATTATGTAAGGGCGCAAGGTCGCAAAGTTCTTCCATTTTTGCAATACTGTCTTCCGTTACAAGCGTAGGCTTTTTGAAAACCTCCCCCGACGCTACGGCGCGGTGTCCCACCGCATCGATGTCTTTCATTGAAGAGATTACCCCGACTTCTTTATCGGTAAGTGCGTTTAAAACCAAGGAAACCGCCACGGTATGATCGGGCATCGCTTTTTCCACCACCAATTCTTTGCCGCCTGCTTTGTGGGTAAGTTTCGATCCTGCAATACCGATGCGTTCGCAAGTACCTTTCGCCAATACCCCTTCCGTCTCCATATCGATCAGCTGGTATTTTAAAGAGGAACTCCCCGAATTAATAACGAGAACTTTCATAATCCCCTCAATCAAAGCTGCGTTTGCAGTGCCGTAATCGCAACCGCTGCAACGATATCTTCCGATTTACAGCCTCTCGAAAGGTCGTTCAAAGGTTTCGCAAAACCCTGACAAATAGGCCCTACCGCCATAAACCCGCCGAGACGTTCTGCAATTTTATAACCGATATTTCCCGCTTGCAAGTCAGGGAAAATAAATACGTTTGCCTGTCCCGCTACGTCCGATTCGGGCGCCTTTAAAGCCGCAACGGAAGGAACGATTGCCGCGTCAAACTGCAATTCGCCGTCCAACTTCAAATCGGGAGCTTTTTCCTTGGCGATTCTCACCGCCTCCGCAACCATGGAAACGTTATCGTGTTTTGCGCTGCCCTTCGTCGAGAAAGAGAGCATCGCTACTTTGGGGTCAATCCCCGTGATTGCTTTTGCAGAGTTTGCCGTTGCAATCGCGCATTCTGCCAACCCTTCGCTTGTGTAGGTAGGATTTAAACCGCAATCGGCGAAAAATACCATACCGTCGGGGCAATATGGATTGCCCTGCGGAGGACAAATCATCAAGTTAAAACTGGAAACGGAGGAAACACCTTTCGCCGTTTTAATAATTTGCAAACCGGGACGGAGGGTGTTTGCCGTCGAGTGGCAAGCCCCCGAAACCAAACCGTCTACG
>JAZUCW010000059.1:0-2139 GCA_045639305.1 Candidatus Scatosoma sp. | reverse complement strand
AGGCAATATTGCTGTGCTATCCTACGTACGATAAGAACAACGAACTCATGTTGCAGCTTGCAACCGATTTCCCTTCGCCCGTACGTAATGCAAACAAGAACGGTACGACGACCGTTTCTATTGAAATTACGGATATCTACGAAAAATACGGCGACAAGTTGTATTTGCAAATCGACGACTATGCGGTAAATAGCTGCTTGTACGAGCTGGATATCCACATGGCAAACGTTGGCGTTATGCCCGACGATTTCGGTATTGCAAACGGCGAAAACATCACCTTGGATATCTATCAGACGCACAAGGTTGAACTTGATTTTGGTGCAAACTATACGGGCAGTGCAGATGAATCGAACTTTACCTGGAAGGTTATCGGTAACCCCGATTGCGCACAGGTTAAAAACGGTGAAATCGTCGGTTTGAAAGCGGGTAGCGAACGTATTACCGTAACCAACCATAAAGGGGTTACGAAAACAATCAACGTTACCGTAACGGATAAAAAGGCGTACTTGTCCGAACTGCCCACCTCCATTTCCTTTGGTATCATCGAAAACAGCTTAATGGCGTTGGAAAAGGCAAAAGGAACGGTAGAGGTGTATGCGGGTAAGGAAATTCCGCTTAGCGTAGAAAAAGAACCTTGGTTCCATCCGATGGAAAATCTTCGTATCGCTTGGAAATCCAACAACGAAGCAGTGGCAACCGTTGACGAAAGCGGTGTCGTGCATACCTTGAAGAAGGGCTCGGCGGTCATTTCCGCAACGGTGGAAGAATACGTAAACGGTACTTGGAAGGCAACGAGAGTCTATACTAGTGTTACCTTAAAGGTTCTTAACGAATTTACCGTCAGCAACTATACGTTGACCAAATATAACGGTATCGGTTGGAACGAAGAAATCGACGTGGACGGCGACGGTATCAAAGAAAAGGTATTGCGTATCCCGACGGATATGAATATTTGGTATATTGGTACGGAAGCGTTTAAGGAAAACGACAACGTAGAAATTATCATTATTCCTTCTTCCGTTATCGACATCAATGAAAACGCCTTCCTCGACGCAACGGCGCTTAGAGAAGTATACTTTACTTCGGTAGAACACCGCGTAGGCGAACACGGCGAAAATTACAACATCGATTTCTCCGATTTGAAGATGATTTACGAATACGCCTTTAAGGGCTGTACTGCTTTGGAAAAGGTAGACTTCTCCAACGTCAAGACGGTTACGATTGCCGAGGAAGCGTTCGCAAATTGTACTTCGCTGAAAGAAGTCGTCGATATGAAGAAAATCGGTACGATGCACCACAGAGCGTTTGCCTACACTGCATTGACGGGCGAAGTTGATTTGTCTGGCTTGCATATGAGCGGGCAATACGTCTTTGAAGGCTGTAACAACATCACGTCCGTTAAGACGGGTAGATTTACGGCGATCGGCGATTATATGTTTGCAGGTTGTACCTCGCTTAGCGGCGTGATTACCCTGCACACGCCGAAGATCGGTACGGGGGCGTTTAGAAACTGTTCGAACCTTTCGGGCGTTGTACTCGATTCGAACGGCGTAGAGGGCTTGCGCTTTGATATCGGCGCAAACGCGTTTGAAAACTGTGGTCGCTCGGCGGGCGAATTTACCGTAGATTTCGGTGGGGAAACCGTCCGTTACATCGGCGACAGAGCGTTTGCGAACACGAACCTTTCCGCTATCGATTTCAGCACCTTAAGTGGCTTGGAAGTTTTGGGCAGCAACGTATTTGCGGGTACTTCAATTACCCAAATCGTATTAGGCGACGGTATCAATTTTGACGACTTGCAATTGAACGGTGCGCCGTTTAGCGGTTTGACCGTTACGGTGGCAAGCGGTTCGCAGAACTATAAAGAAGAAAACGGCGTCGTGTATACTGCAGACGGCAAGAAACTCCTTTATGCGAACGCTACGATCGCGGAAGAATTTGTCTTACCCGACAGCGTAAACGAAATTTTCGCGTATGCGTTTGCAAATAACAAGACCGTGAAGAAGGTTGTATTGCACGACGGCGTGCATACGATAGGGAAGAACGCGTTTAACGGTTCGGCGTTGACGGAAATCGTCTTTGGCAACGGACTTGGCTCTATTGCAGAGGGCGCGTTTAGAAACTCCGCGCTGACGGCGG
>JAZUCW010000058.1:0-4077 GCA_045639305.1 Candidatus Scatosoma sp. | reverse complement strand
TATTTTTACGATATGGGTGAACACACCGATTTTAAGAACTTCTTCGACAAGATGAGACAGGGCTCCGCTCCCAAAACGGCGGCGCTGAACGAGTATGCGTATACCGAGTATTTCGAACCTATCTTGGCGCGCGGGGAAGATATCTATTACGTAACCTTCTCGCATCAAATGAGCGGAACGTTTAACGCTATGAAAAACGTCATCGCGCAGTTGAAAGAAAAATATCCCGACCGTGAAATCCGTTTCAAGGACAGTAAAGCGATTTGTATGGGCAGCGGCTTCGTTACCTATTATGCGGCGTTGAAATGGAAAGAAGGGGCTACCATGGACGAGTTGGACGCGTACTTGGACGAGTTGATTCCGCACACTGCAATTTATTTTGTTGTAGACGATCTTACATATTTGCACCGCGGCGGAAGAATTTCGGGCGTTTCGAAAGTGATGGGGAATCTTCTTGGGATAAAGCCTATTTTGCATTTTGATGAGGAGGGTAAAATCATCAACATCAATAAGGTAAAGGGCAAGAAAAAAGCGCTGTTTACCTTGCGCGAGTATATGAAAACGATGGGCTTGGATTTGGAAAAATACAAAGTATTCGTTATCCACGGGGATTGTGAAGAGGAATGCGAAAGCTTTGTCGAGTCTTTGAAAGAACAGTTTGGGGATTTGGATATTGAAATGCAACCCATCGGTCCCGTTATCGGCTCGCATTGCGGACCGGGTACGATTGGTTTGATTTTCCACGCAACGGGAAGATAATCGAGCGAAAAAGAAAAGCGGAAACTTCGGTTTCCGCTTTTTTATTTTGATATGACGGGGGCAGGTATGCGAATAATAAAAAAGCGACAAACTGTTTTGAGGGGGGTGGAAAAAGTGCAAACCGAAAAAAGAAGCGCCGTCGGCGGAATTTGGCATACCTTCTTATTGCTAGTCTTGTTGTCGTTTTTAGGTTGGGCGTACGAAACGGTTTTCGTCTATCTAACTTTGGGAAGATATTCGGACCGTGGATTTTTAAGTTTGCCCTTTTGTCCCATTTACGGGGCTTGCCTAGTGGGAATCTATCTTTTGCTGGGTACGCCCGACGAAGGGCGGGGAATTTTAAAAAAAGTAAAAGACCCCGTAAAGAGGAAATTGCTGTTTTTATTGTTTTCGCTTTTATTGTCCACGGGCTTGGAACTTTTAATCGGGCTCTTTTTCGAACGGTATTTTCACCGCAAACTTTGGAATTATACAAAATACCCCTTTCATTTTACACGCTATATTTGTTTGCCTGTTTCCCTTGCTTGGGCGGTGCTTATCTTTTTGTTTATGAAGCTGCTGTTTCCCTTTCTAAAAAGATTGGTGGACAAATGCCCCAAGGGGCTTGCGGTAGTTTTATCTATCGCTTTTGCAATCCTTTGGGTAGGGGACTTTATCACGACCGCTTTTGTAAAATAGAGAGATGGAAAAATAAAAAAAAGAACGGACGAAATAGCGTCCGTTCTTTGACTTTTATGAAAAAATCCGTTATAATAAAAATACGGAGGAAGTTTATGAAACAAAAGAAGATAAAAACGATTGCGCTCATTGCGCACGACAACAAAAAGGCAGATATCGTCAATTGGGCGTTGAAAAATAAGGAAACCTTGAAAAATTACGAGCTTTGCGGGACGGGTACGACGGCGAGATTGATTTCCGAAGCAACCGATTTAAAGGTAAAACGGTATCTTTCGGGTCCGCTTGGCGGCGACCAGCAAATCGGGGCAAAGGTGGCGGAAAAGAAAATCGACGTGGTGATTTTCTTTTGGGATCCGTTGTCCTCGCAACCGCACGATCCCGACGTAAAAGCGCTGCTGCGTATCGCCGTGGTGTACGATATTCCCATCGCAACCAACCGCGCAACGGCAGATTACGTTATGCACTCCACGCTTTTGGAAGAAAAGGCGTAACCAGGTACGCATTTAATAAAAAACTCACCGCTTTTAGTCGGTGAGTTTTTTTGCTTTTATTTGGGTTGATATTCAAAGCAGGGAATGGGTTTTAACTTAAACTCGTTTAAGGCGTGCAGTCGGTCAATGCGCGCTTTCGTGTTTTCGTCTTCGCATACACCCGTACGAATATATTTGTCCAATACGGCGTAGGTAAAACCTAAATTGTCCTCGTCCGTCCGATCGGTCAAACCGTCGGAGGGTACTTTCTCGATGAGGTTTTCAGGCAAACCCAAATACCGTCCAATTGCTTTCACCTCTTGTACCGTGAGTTTTCCCAAGGGCGCAAAATCGCCCGCGGCGTCGCCGTAACGAGTGGAATAGCCTACCCAATCTTCGGAGAGGTTGCAGGTGTTGGCAACCCGCCCGTTGTTTGATTGCGAGAGTGCGTATAAGGTAGACATACGGATACGCGGGGGGAGATTGACGGTGGTTTGTCGGCTGACTTCCACCCCTGCGTCTTGCAAAGCCTGCAACACGCCGTTTACGCCCGCTTGGACGTTGCAAACGTAATAAGGGATACCCAGGTATGCAACGAGTTGTTTTGAACAGTCGATATCAGGTTGTTCGCCGTTGGGCATTAACACCCCGATAACCCGCTCTTTTCCCAAGGCTTCTGCGCAAAGGGCGGCAACGATGCTCGAATCCTTTCCGCCTGAAATCCCAACGACGGCGTTACAGCCTTTGCCGTTTTGTTCGAACCAATCGCGAATCCATTGTACGGCGTCTTTCGCCGCTTGTTCTGCGTTAAAATTTTGCATACGACCTCTTATGAAAATTTAAATTACACCCCGAAGAGCAAATCGCCGTAGGTGGGGATAGGCCAATAATTGGAGGAAACGAGGGTTTCCAACTCGTCTACGTCTTTACGAAGTCCTACCATTACGGGCAATACTTCGTCTTTATAGAAGAAGGCTTTTTCCGTTGCGTCGTTTCCTTTCTTGCAAAGGAACAAAGCTTTTTCAAGCTCTTTCACGTGCTTGTATGCGCTTGCGGTAAGCGTAGAAATTTGCTCTAAAACTTCCGTTTCGTACGAGCAGTCGAGACGTTTGGAAACGCCTTTCTTGGAAAGAATGGTGTTTGCCAAGGTTTGACTGTATTCGCTGACGGCGGGCAGAATATCTTTCTTTGCCATATCCACCATCGTCTTTCCCTCAATATTGAGGATTTTGCAATAGTTTTGCAACAAAATATCGTAACGAGAATAGATTTCTCTTTCGGTAAATACTTTGTGCTCGGTGAAAAGCTTGACGTTCTTTTCCTTGACGAAATGGGGCAGGGCGTCGGGCGTGGTTTTCAAATTAAGCAGTCCGCGGCCCTCCGCTTCTTTTATCCAAGCGTCGTCGTAACCGTTGCCGTTGAAGATGATACGCTTGTGGTTGGTGATCGTTTCCTTGATAAGGTCGTGCAACGCCGTTTCGAAATTTTCCGCGTTTTCCAATCTGTCGGCAAACTGTTTCAAAACTTCGGCAACCGCCGTATTCAAAATGGTGTTCGGCGCAGAAACGGACGCTGCCGAGCCGAGCATGCGGAATTCGAACTTGTTATTCGTAAACGCAAACGGCGAAGTGCGGTTGCGGTCGGTCGTATCTTTGGGGAACTTCGGCATCGTATGTACGCCGACGCGGAGAAGTTCTTTTTCCTTTGCCCCGTAGGGGGAATCCGTTTCAATCGATTCGAGGATTTCCGTCAATTCGGTGCCGAGGAAAATGGACACGACGGCGGGCGGCGCTTCGTGCGCGCCCAAACGATGGTCGTTACCTGCGGAAGCTACGGAAACCCGCAAAAGATCTTGGTATTCGTCTACGGCTTTGATAACCGAACAGAGGAAGAGCAAGAACTGCGCGTTTTCCGAAGGCGTGTCGCCCGGTTCTAACAGGTTTACGCCCGTGTTTGTGGAAATCGACCAGTTGTTATGTTTCCCGCTGCCGTTGACGCCCTTGAAAGGTTTTTCGTGTAGGAGGCAAACGAGGTCGTGTTTTTTTGCGATTTTTTGCATCGACTCCATCATCAGCTGGTTGTGATCCGCCGCGATGTTCGTCGTGGTGAAGATGGGCGCCAATTCGTGCTGCGCAGGCGCCGCTTCGTTATGTTCGGTCTTTGCCAAAAC
>JAZUCW010000057.1:0-5773 GCA_045639305.1 Candidatus Scatosoma sp. | reverse complement strand
TAGCCATGTCGTTCTGTGAGCCAAGGAGTTGTCCACCAAATTTGTCTTCCTAAGACCGCTTGGCCTCCGACTTCTCAATCCTATCCCCCATAGGTTTGTATTCGAGTCCGTGCAACCGCTTTACACCTTCTACGATAATCGTCCCACCGCCTGCCCCACGCACCTTAGCGCCCATGGCGTTTAAAAAGCCTTGCAAGTCGACGATCTCAGGTTCTTTCGCGGCGTTACGAATCACGGTGAGACCCTCCGCCTTTACCGCAGCCAAAATAATATTTTCCGTTGCTCCGACGCTAGGAAAATCTAATAAAATATCCGCCCCGACGAGCCTTTCCGCTTCGCAGTGAATGAACCCGTCTTTTTCGTCTATCCGCACCCCCAAACGTTTCAATCCCGAAAGATGTAAATCAATGGGACGAAGCCCGATATCACACCCGCCGGGGTAGGAAATTTTTGCACGGTGAAAGCGAGTCAAAACCGACCCCAACATAAAAACGGAAGAACGCAGCTCTTTGGTGAGCCGCGCAGGAATTTCGTGGGACGTAGCGTTCGTACTGTCGATACTTACACAATCTTTTTGGCGGCGGACTATGCACCCGACTTCGCCCAAAATGCGCAACATATTTTCCACGTCGTTGATGGTAGGGACTCCTAATAGTTTCACCCGTTCATCCGTCAAAATGGAGGCCGCAAGCAAAGGCAACACGGAATTTTTTGCGCCTTGCACCTCTATCTTGCCGTACAATTTTGCCCCGCCTTCTACGATATATTTATCCATACGTCAAAGCTCCTTATGCTTTATTGTATGAAAATTCCCCCTTCGTTGTGTTTTTTCTCCCCCTTCTTCCGCCGCAAGATTGCTTGGATACGGCGTACAAAACTCCCATCGATGCCATCGTAATAATTAGCGAAGTATTCCCCGAACTTATGAGCGGCAAAGGCAAACCCGTAGGTGGAATACTGCCGCTGACAACCAACGCATTGATTACCGTTTGAATCCCGTATACGAGAGTAATTCCTGCCGCCAATAAAAAGGAAAAGAAATCTCCCGCGTTTGCCGCCACGCGCAAGCCACGCCAAATCAACAACCCGCTGACTAAAAACAAAATCACTATCCCAAAAAAACCGAATTCCTCCCCGATAATCGACAAAATGAAGTCGCTTTCCGCAAAGGGTAAAAACCGATATTTTTGCCTAGAATTAAACAATCCGACCCCAAACCAACCCCCGTTTCCAAGCGCGTACAAGGACTGTATTAACTGATATCCTTCCCCCTTGGGAGATTCCCACGGATCGAGAAAGGCACTTAATCGGGAAAGTCGATAAGGTTCGATAATAATCAAAACTGGCACGACGAGCAAGGCAGGTATAAAGATAACGAGAAAATGTTTCATTTTCATCCCACCTAAAAAGAGCATCGCAATCATCAATAGCCCCACGCACATCGTTACCGACATATTCGGCTCAATGATAATTAAAACGCAAATCGCCCCGCCTGCAAACAATACGGGCAACGTCCCTTTAAACGAGCGCAATCTGCCCATATCCTCCGACATATACGCCGCAGCAAAAATAACAAACCCGTATTTTGCCAGTTCGGAGGGTTGTAAAGTGATCCCCCCAACGCCAATCCAACGCGTAGCCCCGTAATTGGTAATCCCAAGACCAGGAACGAACACCAACGCCAGAAACGTTATCGGAACGACGAGCGAAAGAATCCGTACCCGTTTCCCACGCAAGCTACGTGGATTAAGACGAGATAGTAAAAGCATCGAAAATAACCCCAACGCAAAACCGATTGCCTGTTTTTTAACGAAATACCACTCGTCGCCATATTGTGTTTTTGCAACGTAAGAACTGGCAGAATAGATCGCCAAAACCCCAAACCCCGCCAAAATTGCCGTCAACAATAAAATGGAAACGTCTCCTCGGTTTTTGACGCAAAAACACCTTTCGCTACTCGTCGTTTGCAGGTTTTTCCACGCCGACGGTTCCCTTTTCCATCGGTTCGTCTTTTTCATTTCCAACGACGAAGGATTGGACGATTTTGACAAAAGTATCCCCCCTTTCCTCATAATTTGCAAATTCGTCAAAACTTGCACTGGCGGGGCTAAGCAACACCGCTTGCCCTGCTTTTGCCCTTATCGCCGCCACGCGCACGGCAAACGCAAACCCTTCGCACAGGGTAATTTTTTCATAACCGCAACCTCGCGCACTCTCTAAAAGCGCGTAACGGTTTTCCCCGTATAATACGGCGTGCACGACCAAAGAATCATTTAAGACGGAAAACAATTTTTTATAATCGTATCCCTTGTTTTGTCCGCCAAGCAAGAGTATCGTTTCCCGTTTCATCGTTTCCACTGCCTTTATCGTGGCGTCTACGTTCGTTCCTTTCGAGTCGTCGACGTAAAGAACCCCTGCAACTTCGCCAACCTCTTCGATCCGATGTTTTATCCCCTTAAAAGAAGTCAGCCCCGATACAACGTCTTCCGTCCGTATCCCCATCAGCTTTGCCGTAATGATTGCAGCTAATGCGTTTTGTACGTTATGTACCCCACTCGAAGGTAAATCGGAAACGGAGAGTATTTTCTCTTCTCCAAAAAATAGCTCTCCTTTTTCATAATACCCACCCCGCACCCTCTCCTTGACGGAGAAAAAGAGTTTTTGCGCCTTCGTCTTTTTTCCAAAGGCACGCACGGCAGGGTCGTCGTAGTTGAGCACCGCATATTCTGCCGCCGTTAAATTTTTTAAAAGCTTTTCCTTTAAAAAAAGATAATTCTCCATATTGTAGTGCCGGTTTAAATGGTCTTCCGTTATATTGAGCACGACGGCAATATGCGGCTGATGGGAAGACAAGGTTTCTAATTGAAAACTGGAAATTTCCGCAACGGCAATCCCTTCCATCTCTTCGCAATAATTCACCATCGGATCTCCGATATTCCCACAAGGGTACGCCTTTTCTCCGCTCTTATTGAGAATATCTGCAATCATAGAAACGGTTGTCGTTTTCCCGTTCGTACCCGTCACGGCAATCATCGGTATCTTCATATACCGCGCGGCAATCTCGCTTTCGCCAACCACCGCCTTTCCAGCTCTTTTAAAGCGAATTGCTATCGGATGGTCAATCGGCACCCCAGGACTTAACACCAACACCTCGCAGCCCTCTTCTACGCGGGCAAATTCCTCCTTTTCAAGAAGCTTTGCTCCCTTCCTTTTCAATCTTTCTTTTACCTCGTCTATACGAGGATTTTCCGTTTCATCATAAACGTATACGCTCGCCCGTCTCTTTAATAAAAACTCGGCTACTGAAATCCCCGAACGGGACAACCCGAACACCAAAAACGTTTGTCTATTTAAGTACATACCCCCTCCCGAAATTACAATGCAAAGAAAAGATAGACGATTCCCAAACAGAGCGTTATGAGAAAATATGCATACGAAATGCGCGTTTCAGAATACCCTTTCTTTTGAAAATGGTGATGAATGGGCGCCATAAGAAAAATCCTTCTCCCGCCCGTTGCTTTATAATATATTACCTGCAAGACTACGGATATGACGGAAACGACGAAACAGCTCCCCACCACCAAAATATACAATGCGTTACCGCTAAATAACGCCAGCACGGAGGCAAACCCGCCAAGCGCCAACGACCCCGTATCCCCCATAAACACGCTTGCAGGCGATACGTTAAACAACAAATACGCCAACAAGCCCCCTGAAAGCGCAAACGAGAGCAAAGCAAATTCGCCCCTCCCCTCCTGTATCAAAATTAAGAACCCTAAACACGTGAAAAAAGGAACGGACGTTCCCGCCGCAAGCCCATCCAAACCGTCCGTCAAATTCACGGCGTTGACGGTTGCTAGAAAGGTAACTATCGTTAAAGGGAGCATTCCCCAGCCAATATCCACGGTTTTATTAAAAAAGGGAAGATACAACGCCGTCAACCCTGCACGTATCGCGTAAATAGAAGAAAAAACCGCAATCAAAACCTGAAAAGCAAATTTTTGCAACGCCGTCAACCCTAAATTTTCCTTATGTCTACGTTTTAAAAGGTCGTCTATCAAGCCCACCGCCATATAAGCGAGTCCAATCACCAAACAAAGCAATACCGTTCTATCCGCGCCGTCGATATAGGCTATTCCCGAAAGCACGGCAGCCAAAACGAAAGCGATACCCCCCATCGTGGGTGTACCGCTTTTTTGTTTATGTTCTTGCACGTAAACAAGAATATTTTGCCCCGCTTTTAATTTTCGCAAAATTGGAATCAAAAGAAAACAAAACAGTAAAGATAAAACAAAAGCAAACAGCGAGACTCCAAGATACGTTTTCATATATTTTTCCCTTTCTGCATCAACAACGTTTCGATAACAGTATGGTCGTCGAATGCGTACTTTATCCCCATAATTTCTTGATGTTCTTCTCCACCCTTCCCCGCCACCAACAGCACGTCGCCCTTCTTTAAAAAATCCAGCGCGTAATCAATAGCTTTTCTTCTGTCGGGTACCACTACGTAGCGAGCAGAAAAACGTCGATAGCCTTTTTCTATATCGGAAATGATATCTAGCGGGTCTTCATAACGAGGATTATCCGAAGTTAATACGGCAAAATCCGATTTCTTCGCCACAATCTCACCCATCAGCGGTCTCTTCCCTTTATCCCGATTGCCGCCGCATCCAAACAAACAGAGCAGCCTGCCTTTGCAATACCGCCTCAAAGCATCCAGCGATTTTTCCAAGCCGTCGGGGGTATGCGCAAAGTCCACGTAAACGTACGCCCCGCCCACCTCAGCAACCTTTTCCAACCTACCGCAAACGCTCTTTAAAGAAGAAAGCCCCTCCTCAATGGCAGAAACTTCTATCCCCAATCCCGCCGCACAAGCCGCCGCAGCCAACGCGTTGTACACGTTATGTCTCCCAGCCATAGACAAATGCACCCGACAAAGCTTATCGGAAATATTTAATAGACACTCGGTACTTCTTAACGACTCTTCCGTAACCACAGCAAAACAATCGGCAGGTGTATCCAAACCGTAAAATACAGTCCTTGCGCCCGTGTTTCCACGACTTAAAACCATAGCGCGCCCCTTTTCGTCATCTCCGTTTACAATCGCAACTTCGCAAACGTTTGGCGCAAATAAACGGGATTTCGCTGCGCCATACTCGTCCATAGACGAAAAAAAATCCAAATGGTCTTGCGTTAAATTGGTAAAGATACAGGCACAAAAAGAAATCCCTTCCGTTTTATGATAATACAAGGCGTGGGCAGAAACTTCCATTACTACGTATTCAATCCCATGCGCGTACATATCCGCCAACGTTTCATGCAAGAAAAGCGGGTCGGGCGTCGTTAAATTGGACGGCAATTTCTTTTGTTTGTATACAATCCCTAAAGTGCCGATTATTCCCGTTTCTTTTCCCGCCTTTTTTAAAATCGAAGCCACCATGTACGAGGTTGTCGTCTTCCCGTTCGTGCCCGTAATGCCAATAATTTTCAACTTTTTCGCTGGATTGCCGTAAAAATTCGCCGCGATTTTTCCAAGCGCAATCCTTGTGGACGGCACGATAATCTGCAACGCCGTGCAGTCAAGTTTACACTCGGTTACAATCGCCACCGCTCCGTTTTTTATCGCCTCTTGCGCCTTTAAATGCCCGTCCGTATTTTTCCCCCGTAAACATACGAACAACCCGTTTTTTCCGCGTTTTCGACTGTCCGTTTGCACGATCTCAATCTCCTGCGCTCCGTCCAAAACACCAACCGTCTCTACGTTCTCCAACCC
>JAZUCW010000056.1:0-6270 GCA_045639305.1 Candidatus Scatosoma sp. | reverse complement strand
TGGTATCCAGTCTGTAAACTTGGCTTCGAGTATCGGCGAACATATCTATTTGGGCGGTCAAAAGCTGTCCACGTTGCCGGGCGCTTTCGTTGCGTACCACTCGCAAAACTTCTTATTCGTTTATGCGGACAATATGGGTATATATAGAACGTTGACGATTGAAGAAGGGACGGTTGCGCTTGATTCGCGCCTTCCCGAAATCAATTTGTATTACGGCGTAAATAAATGGTCAACGACCCCGACGACCGCTACGGACGTAACCTTTACGGGAATCCAATGGAATAATATCGGTTTCGGCGCGTTTGAAGGAAAGAACGGTGTGCTTCTTTCCTATTCTGCAAACCTTTCCGTTATTCCAAACGAATACAACGCTAACGTGCAAGGCGTAAACCTTGCAAAAACGGCAATTGGCGAAAAAATTAAAATCGGCGGCGTTGCGCTTAAAGATATCGACGGGGCGGAGATTTGTTATCACTCGCTCGTCAACTTGTGGATTTACGCGCCGAACATGACGACGCTTGGGGACATTACCATTGAAAAGGCGAATTTCCTCGACGTAACCCTGCCGAAGTTGGGGCTTACCTTTAACGGCTCTGCTTGGGAAGAGTGTGAAGTAGCTGCCGATCCTACGGTCACCTGCCAAGGGATTGCCAACGATATGAACAACAATATCTTGGAAACGGTGAGCACGCCTGCAAAGTATAGAACTTTGCTTGCGTATAACAAGGCTTTGGGCAGTGCTGGAAACGGCAATAACGTAGTTTCGACGACGGGTAAGGGTATCAAATTAAACGGCGTGAAACTTAGTGATATTGAGGGTGCTTCCGTTGACTACGGCCACGGAAACCAATATATTCAAATCAGAATCCCGCAAAGCTATCAAGACGCGCTTGAAGGCGAAATCGTTTTGGAAGTAATTGCGGGTACGACCTTTGAAAGCCAAGTTCTCGACGGGGCGAGATTTGTTTTGAGAGGCGGAAAGTGGGTTTTCTATACCGCACCGAAAGCCGTTGAGTTTACGGGAATCCAATGGAACGACATCGGTTACGATCCGTTTGCTGGAAAGAACGGCGTGTTGTTGCAATTTAGTGCAAACCTGTCTACCGTTGCAACGGAAATCAACGGCGGATTGAGCTCTGTAAACTTTGCCTCCACCGTTGGTGAATATATCTACTTGGGTGGTGAAAAGCTCTCCACCTTGCCGGGTGCGCTCGTTGCGTACCATTCGCAAACCTTTATGTTTGTATACGCCGACAATATGCCTGCGTACGGAACGCTTGAGGTGAAAGAGGGTACTGTTTTTTGCGACGTAAAATTGCCCGCAATTCATTTGTACTACGGTTCGGAAAAATGGGCGGTTGGTTCGGCTCCTGAAGAATCGTTGGGCGAGCCTACTTTCTCCGCACCCACGGCGACCAACGTCGGCGAGTGGGGTTGGAACCATAAAACGGACAATACGGCGGTTATAAAAAATACCGACTACGGTTATACGATCGTCAGCGCTTGGAGCATGGCGGAAAATACCACAAACCTTGCGGCAACGAAGAATTTAACTTCCTTGTCCATCAAGTTAAACGGCGTAAGTTTTTATGATTTATATCAACAAGACGACGGGTATAGATTGAACGCGCAACTTGCATATTTTGCATTCGCTGTACCTACTTCTGCGCTTGTAGCAAGCAACGGCTACGAATATCCGACGATTGAAATAGCAAATGGTACGCCTTTCTATACGGGCAACTATTTGCCTGAAACGACGCTCGTTTACAAGTTCGGCGCTTGGCAGTTAGACGACAAGCTGTCTTTCGTAGAAATCAACGGCTCTTTCAATAACGATACGAACGGCTTCTTTATCGCAAAATTCGATACGAACGCTTGGGAACAGGCGGCTACTCCGACGAGCTATTCGGGGATTACCTACAACGGCGCGGATATCAGCGATTTGGGGAGCTTGAAGTTCTATTTGGAACATTCGCTTTGGTTCTCGTATACGCCGAATAGTCCGAAATTAGTTGCGGGCTATAACGGATATTCCCATCCTACCATTGCGATTAAAGATGGGGCGACGGTAGTTTACAACGGTACGACCTTCACCTTCAACGCCGTTACCTTCTATTTCAATTTCACGACGAAAAAGTGGCAAACGGAAATGCCCGCAGGATACGAGGAAGGCTCGATTACCTCCTTCTTATCGGTAAGCGAAGGGTATAACAACAACCAAACCATCGCAAGCGGCTATTCTTCCACGCTTTTGCAATTCTCGGGCAAGATCGGCGATTATACGGGCGAAAATCTTGCGGCAACCTTCGGCGCGAATATTACGATTGGCAAAGCGACGTTAAACAATTTGGCTGGTGCCGTTGTGCAAGTGGGTTATGAAGGCGCGCATACGGATAGCCTTTTGATTCAAGTACCCACGAGCGCACTCGTGGTAAATCCTACGAGCGGGGTTGTCGAAATGACGGTTGCGACTTCTTCGCTTGGCAACGTGATCCTCGGTGACGTTACCCTCTATCTTATCGACGGGGCTTGGAGAACGGTATTGATTCCTGCCTTGGGTACGCCGAATTGCGATTTCACGGGATTTTCTTTCTGGAACAATGAAAACGGCGCGACCTTGTTCGCGTTTAACAACTTCTTAAAAGTGCCTACGGACACCGCTTCGCAGTTGGATACTACGGGGTATTATATTCGCCTCAACGGGAAACGCTTGACCGAAGTGTCCGGTGCAAACGTGTATACTTGGATGGGGAGCTGCTGGTTGCGTGTCGATATCCCCAACCTTAAAGAAGGGGACATCCTCACCATAGAAGAGGGTACGCCTTTTGCGGGCAACTACTTGCCGAGATTGGCGTTTAAGTTGATGGACGGCGTTTGGTGCAAAGTCTTCATCGTAGATATGAAAGTGGGTGAGGAAACCTTCACCGTCTACTCGAAAGAGGACGTTCCTATGTTTGTAGGCGACGAATATTTCGAGGAGCTTTTAGCGCAACACTCGATTCCTGCAAAAGTGGTAAGCTTTGCAGTGAGAGGGGTTACCTATCCGGCAGGTACGACCTTTAAGGTATTAAAGGATACCGAGATTGTTATCAACGCGATTGGTTTTAACACGGAAGAGGGGGCATCCGTTCGATTGAACTCGCCCACGGGTATTCGTTTTGAAACCCGCGTTAGCAAAGCGGATTACGACCGCTTGGTTGCGCTGTACGGCGCTAAAAACGTGGAAACGGGTACCTATATCGTGCCTAAATCCTTGTTGGCAAGCACCGATTTTAGAGCTTATTTTGCAAACGGCGCGAAGATTGACGGGACCGATTACGTCAAGATCGTCAACAACGGTTTTGCCAATAGAGAGACGGCGGAAGCGGACGGGTATTATCAATACTACGGCTCGCTCGTCAATATCCAACCCAACAATTACTGCACGGAATTCTTCGGGATTGGGTATATCAAAATCGTGGACGGCGAAAACGAATATACGGTGTTCGGCGGATATGATTTAGACGAGCATACGAGAAGTATCTATTACGTTTCGAGCCGTGCTTATAAGGACTATGAAAACGGCAGCGCACAGAAGAACGCGTTGAAGGCGTATCTCGACAGCGTAGTATACATCGACGACGAAGTAAAACTTTCCAGCGTGATAGATATCGACGGTTACACGACCCCTTATTCGTTGTCCTACGACGAGCAAACGGGCGTATATACCGTAACGGGCAACGCCGAAATCAAGTCGGTGGTAATTGGCGGCAACAAGAGAATTAGCTTTAGAACGAGCACCTTGGTGGTAGACGGTATCGAATATTTCGTCACCGATTATAGTCTCGAGGCGGCGGCGAATTATTCCACGCTGACGTTTAAACTTTCTCCCGTTGCGGACGCTGAATCGCTCGTTGATTTCACTTTGGAAGTGCCTTCTCGCTACGGGGTGAAGATTCTTCAAATTACCGATACGGAATTGATTGACGCGGCGCAGGCAAGAACGGCGGATAGCCTTTCTGCGGAGTTGAAAGAAGAGTACGCACGGAAGAATATTTACGCAAATTGTTTCAATTATATTTCCGAGCTCGTAGATTGTGAGAAACCCGATTTGATTATTTTGACGGGTGATATCGTTAGCGGTATTTATGACGATAACGGTTCTATGTGGTTGAGATTGATCGAATTTATGGATTCGCTGAATATCCCTTGGGCGCCCGTATTTGGTGGCTTGGATAACGAAAGCGACATGGGCGCGGCATGGCAACGCGAACAATTGGCGTCCTCGCAAAACGTTCTTTTCAAAGAAGGCAACGTGACGGGGAACGGCGATTACACGATTGGTATTACCGACAACGGGGTGTTAAGACGTGTAATCTTTATGCTTGACAGCAACGAAGGTGCGGGGATTAACAACGCGCAGGTAGAGTGGATGAAGTCCGTCATGGCAAGCGTCGAATCGCACTATGGCAACGTGCCTGCATTCGTATGCTATCATACGGAATCCGCAACGGATTATGCGAACGATTTTGCAGCGGCGAACGTTGACGGCGTATTTATGGGGAATTCGCCTAACGATAACTCCACTACTTTGTCTAACGGGATTTACTATACTTACGGCACGAAAACGGGTACCTACGGCGAACACAACGATTATATCCTCGGCGGTACGTATATTACCGTCAGCGCCGACGGGTTGACCTTCACGGTATCGGCTGAATACCTTAATGAAACGGAAATGAAAAATAAAGAAAGTATACACTTGGTAGAAACGTACGACGGCTCGTCGGTTGTAACCGACGCCTATTTGGCTCCCATCTGGGATACGAATAGAATTTACGACGAAACGGGTCTTTTCGTAGGCGAAACGGGCTCGGTAACGCTTATGTATACGCCGACGGATCCTAGGGAAGTGGTAATTAGAGATATTACGCTTGGGGTCACCTATACCTACGGTATCGATTATACGATTTCGGGGAACAAGGTAACGAGAGTGGCAGGCGGCAATCTTCCTTATATGGAATATGACGAATATTATCGCTTAGAACCTGCGTACGTAGACGGCGATCCGAAGGGCTTCCCCGTAACGACCGTGAACGGTAAGGCGGAAGACGGATATGTAATCGAAGGGGATAGATACTTGTTCTTCAGCGAAGGATTCCTTGGCGCCGCGCGCTACGTGACCTTCACCTATAACAAGACGGAAGAGTGGAAGGGCACGAAGATTGAGGGCGATATCAACGCGCAGTCTTTCATTAATAAATTGAAGACGGATAAAGAAGCAACGATCTTCTTCTACGGCGACTCTATCACGGCAGGATGTAATGCTTCTGGTACGCAATGGGGCGATTTTAGAAATCCTTTCTTGCCTGCTTGGAACGATCTCGTAACCAATGCGCTGGCGAAGACGTACGGAGCGAATATCACGAAACATAACGGCGCGGTAGGCGGCTGGACGACGGGACAAGGCGCGGAAAACTTGCTGGCGAAAGTGGAGGAAAACGGTACCTCTTTGGCGGAAATTGATTTGTTCGTGATTGCTTTCGGTATGAACGACCCTGCTACGAGCGAAGAAAGCTATATGGCGTCGATTAAGCAGATGATGGACGCGTACTACGCGGCAAATCCGAACGGCAGTGTGCTTCTCGTTTCCCCGATGCAGCCCCAGACGCAATCGTCCTTGGTTTTAGGAAATCAAAAATTGTGGGAAAACTCCTTGACCAAGATTAAAAACAGCGACGAATATAGCGGCAAGAACGTATCGCTTGCGAAAGTATACACCATGTTTACCGAATTGGTAAGCGTGGGCGGTAAATTGGCAAGAGATTATCTTGGCAATAACGTCAATCACCCCAACGATTTCGGTGTAAGACTTTATGCGCAAGTAGTTTTGAAAACCCTGTGCGGGGATGATTTCAGTTAATTATTCTAAATAGATGAAAAGGAGAAAAAATATGCTGAAACAATATGACGGTGTTGAGATTAACGTCATCTATCTCAATGCTTCGGACGTTGTCACGGCAAGCGGTGATAATTACGAGGACGACCCTTGGGTCGGCTTGGAGTAGTAAGTTTTACTCGTTTATCTATGAAGATTAAAGGAAACGGAGATAAAAAAATATGGTAAAGACAAGAAAAATATTATTGACCATTATGATGGCGATTACGCTCGTGTGTACCGTGCTGGGGATCCTGCACGGTAGCGCGAACGCTACGCGCGTGTCGGCGGCAACGCCGACCGTCACCTGCCAAGGTATTGCCAACGACGTAAACAACAATATCTTGGAAACG
>JAZUCW010000055.1:0-11537 GCA_045639305.1 Candidatus Scatosoma sp. | reverse complement strand
AGGACAAGCGACGATTTCTACGCCCGCCGCCAACGGGTCTTCCACGCCCTCGTAATCGATTTGCAGTTCCGCCTTCCCACCGCCAAAGAGTTCTTTGAAGGTGGTTTTAAAGTTTTCGTTGATTTCTTCAAACCCTGCGTTGAAGATACGCAGCATTTCACCGCGGATTTCGTCCAAAGCCGCCTGCAAATCGTCGATTGCCTTTTGCAAATCGTCGCGCTGTGCACTCATTTCTTCCGCGCGGAGTTTTTCTTCCTCGTATTCTTCCACCGCGTTGGGGTTGACTGCGCCAAGCAGGGTGATTTTTCTCTTTAACGCCGTAATCAGCGTCGCCGCTTCTTCAACGTTAAAATCCTCTTTTCTATACGCAAGGCAGCCCTCGTAATCCAGCTCGTACGCTTCTTCCATACGCTGACGGGTGTTTTCGAGGTTGGTGTCGATTTTACTGATTTCGATTTCGCATTTATAGCGCTTGTCCGATTGCTTGGTCAAGGTTTCCTGCAAGAGGGTCTTTTCTTCTTCCAAGGCAAGCTGGGTCGCGTTAATTTCTTCCTTTTCACGGCTGATAGCGGTGATTTCGTCAACGATTGCCTGTACCGCCGCCTTTTCCTCTTCCGTCAGCTCTTTTTCCTGCGCTTCCGCACGCAAAGCGTTTAAGCGGGTCTGCGTTTCCGTCGTTTCGTATTCCATATCCAAAATACGCTTTACGATTTCTTCTTTCTCGACAGTTAAGCGTTCGACGGTTTCTTTTTGCGTTTCAAGCGCGGAAACGAGAGTGGTGTATTCCATCTCCATATCCCGAAGCTTCGCGCTCTTTTCCGCACGGTCTTCCTTGAACGCGTCGCATTGGCTGCGCTGGTTTTCCATTTCCTTTTCCGCAGAAAGACGGCGGGACTGGAGCTGTTCTTCGCTGAGCGACGAGTTTGCTTCTTCGTCCTCTAAATCCCTTAATTTGCGCTTTAATTCTTGCAGCGCTTCCAAGTAGGTAGCGATATCCGCTTCCGCCTCGGCAAGCTGTTGGGTGAGCGCCGTTTCACGCTGGATAAGCCCCGCGATTTCGCTGTTTGCGCCTTGGTATTTTTCACGGAGCGCTTCAACCGCCTCTTCCGCTTCCTTTTTCGCGCGTTCGCTATCCGCAATCGCAACCTTTAATTTTTCAATGAATTTTTGCTTACGGGCGATATTTTCCTTGCATTCTTGGATTTTACGCTCGTTGGAAAGCAAGGAGCCCGCGTCTTTACGGCGGCTGCCGCCCGTCATCGAACCGCTGGTAGCAACGAGGTCGCCGTCCAAGGTTACGATTTTGAAGAGGTTGCCGTATTTTTTCGCAATCGCCGTTGCGTTGGCGATATTGTCGCAAATTAAAGTATTGCCCAGCAAGTTGCTGACGACGTTATAATAATAGTCGTCGTATTTGACAAGCTCGGTCGCCAAGCCCATCGCGCCGCGTTCGTCCAACGCGCGTTTAATTTCGCGGGAATCGGGACGGGGACGCATGCTGGCAACGGGCAGGAAGGTTACGATACCGCCGTTGGTGCGCTTTAAATATTCGATGAGGTATTTCGCGTCGTCCGCCGTAGGCGTTACGACGTTTTGCATTGCGCCGCTGATTGCCGTTTCAATCGCCGTTTCGTATCTTTGGTCGGTGGATACGATATCCGCCAACGCACCGTGCATGTGTCTCGACAACTCGGGGTTGGTTTTCGCCACCGACAAAAGACGGCGGACGGATTCTTTATAGCCCTCGAAACGGTTTTTCAAACTGATATACATTTCAAGGTTTTCCCGCAACGAGGCAAGCTGTCCATTGGCGTTGAAAAGTTCTTGGTTGAAATCGTTGACGGCAAGCTGCATTTCCCGCGCTTCTTCTTGCTTTTCTTCAAAGTCGCGCATGCCCGTCGAGGTGAGTGCGCGAAGGCTTGCCATATCCTTTTTGACCGAGGTAAGTTCGTCGTTTAAACGATCGCGGCGTTCTTCCGCTTTTTTATGCGCTAAGGCAAGCTCGCCTATTCTATCTTTGGTCGCTTCCATACGCGCCGCAAGCGTACCCAAACTCTTTTTCAGTTCGGATAAGTCGTCCGCCGAGGAGAGCTGGGAAAGACGGTTTTCGTCCGATAATTTTTCGAAAACCTCGATTTTTTTATCAAGCGCGTGTACGGCGGCGCGCAATACTTCCGTTTGCGTTTCCAGTTCGCTGACGCGTTTGGTGTTTTCCGTGTTCTTTTTGCCCGTCAACGCGATTTCGTCGTCGATTTCTCCGATGCGTTGTTTGCTTGCCGCAAGCGCCTCTGCCGCCGCCTCGATTTGCGAAGTGTAGGTCTTAATACGCTCTCTAACGAGCTTTAATTCGCCGTCCTTTCTTTCGTTGCCGACGGAAAGTTCGACTCTTTTATCGTTGAGCTCGGTCAACTTATTGTCCGCGCGGTTAATCTTTTCGCGGTTTTCTTCTATTTTGCGGTTGATAAGCTCGATTTTCGTGTTGAGCTCGATAATCTTATCCGAAATGACCGCAACGTCCTTTTTGTACTTGCTCTTTTCATTTTCCGCGTTTTCATAGCGGTATATGTAGGTGTTCGCCTCGTTGATTTTCAACGAGTTCGAATACTCGTTGTATTCTTTTGCCGCTTCCGCTTGTTTGGAAAGAGGTCCAAGGCGGCGTTCTACTTCGTCCAAACGCTGACGGTAGATATACAAATTGGAATTGGAGTCGGCAATTTTACGCTCGATTTCCGTCTTGCGATTTTTGTAAATCATAAGCCCCAGCGCTTCTTCGAAGATAAGACGTCTATCCTCGGCGCGGGCGTTCATGATTTGTTCGACTTTCCCCTGTCCGATAATCGAATACCCCTCCTTACCAAGCCCGATGCTGTGGAAGAGGGCTACGATATCCTTCAAACGGCTGTTTTGGTTGTTGATAAGATATTTACTCTCCCCAGTACGATAAAGCCGACGGGTCATTGCGACCTCCGTCGAATCTAAATCGAATATCCTATTTTCGTTATCGAAAATAAGGGTTACTTCGCAAAAGGATTGCGGTTTTCTTTCGACCGTACCGCCGAAAATAACGTCCTGCATGTTGCTGCCACGCAAGGTCTTTGCGGACTGTTCGCCCAAGACCCAACGCACGGCGTCGGCTACGTTACTCTTACCGCAACCGTTTGGACCTACGATACAGGTTACGCCATTTTCAAAACGAATCGTCGTTTTGTCGGCAAAGGATTTGAAACCGACGAGTTGTATTTCTTTTAAATCCAAAGTGTACTCCTTTTTGATATCTTTTTTCTATATCTCGTTTGTTTTCTTTTACTGTTTTGCGTAGCGTTCCAACCACGCGCTCGCAGCGTTTTGTTCCGCCACTTTTTTGCTGCCACCAAGCCCTTCGGCGCGTTTTCCCAACGCCGTTACGCTCGTGAAAAATTGCGGAGCGTTGTCTTTGCCCGTTTTCTTCGTTTCGTATACGGGCAGAGGGCTGCCTTGCTCTTGCAGGTATTCTTGCAAAACGCCCTTGGGGTTTTGTTGCGACTGCGTTTTGGAGAGCAGCGCGCGGGATAAAACGAAGCGTTCGGCGTTTTCATAGCCGCCGTCTAAATAGATCGCCGCCAAAACCGTTTCAAAAAGACTGGAAATCGTCTTTTTGCCGATATTATCCTTACCACCTGCAAGCAAAAGGTGTTCTTCTAATCCCAGCGCGCTTACGGCGTCGTACAAGGCGTCTTCGCAGACGAGTTCTTGACGGAGTTTCGTCAATTCCCCCTCCGTTGCTTTGGGAAAAGTATCGTACTGCCAACGGGTTACGATGAGCTGTAAGACGGAGTCGCCGAGGTATTCCATACGCTCGTTGTCCCGTCCGCCGTGAAGATGGGCGTACGAAGAATGGGTAAACGCTTGTTCTATCAGCGATTTGTTTTTAAAAGTATAGCCAAGTTTTTCTTCCACCTTAGCGTAAGGAAAATTCATCAAGCTTCTCCGTTTTGTTCCGCCGTTTGTTTGGCGTTTACTTCGTCGACCATCGCCTTGATTTTTTCAACCATGCCGCCGCGAACGGCGTTCGCCGCCTGCAAAATGCTCGCCGCGAACGAACGGGCTTTGGAATTGCCGTGCCCCTTTACGACCGTCTTGGAAAGCCCCAAGAACATCGCGCCGCCGCACGCTTCGTAGTCCATGCGTTTTTTTACTTTTTTCATAATGCCCAGCGTAAAGATCGCGCGGAGTTTCGTCCAAAAATTTCTCTTAAATTCGCTGCTTAAAATCGCACCGATGGATTTTGCACAGCCCTCGATGGCTTTCATGGCGATATTGCCCGTAAAGCCGTCCGCAACGATAACGTCGACGTCGCTGTACATAATCTCGCGACCCTCGACGTTGCCCACGTAGTTGATGCCGTCCATCGTGGAAAGCAGGGCGTTGGATTCTTGGTGCAAGGGCAAGCCTTTATGTTCTTCCGTACCGTTGTTAAGTAAGCCTACTTTGGGATTCTCAATCCCGTACGCCGCCTGTGCGTACGCCGTTGCCATAATGGCGAAATGCGCCATGTTGATAGGCTTACATTCGAGGTTCGCGCCGCAGTCGCAAAGGAAGGTGCTGCCACCCCTGTAATTGGGGATAGTCGGGCAAAGTGCGGGGCGAGAAACCCCTTTAATTCTGCCCAAAACCAAAACGCCCGCCGTCAATACCGCGCCCGTCGAGCCAGAGGAAACCAAACCGTCCGCTTTATCCTCTTTCAGCAAGCGGAACGCCACGACCGTAGACGAGTCTTTTTTCGTCTTGACGGCTTTGGTGGGGATTTCTTCCATACCGATAACCTCGGTAGTGTGCACGATTTCCAAACGGGATTCGTCGTATTCGTATTGAGAAAGTTCTTTTTTAATCTGCGCTTCGTCGCCGCAAAGAATAAGGTAGAGGTCCTCGTCCTGTTTAAGGGCTTGTACGCAGCCGAGTACTTGTTGCGCGGGGGCGTAGTCGCCGCCCATTGCGTCAATTACAATTTTCGTCATCTTATTTTCCTCTTTATTAGTATTCTAAATCGCCGAACGTACGAGGATAGGGTACGACGTCGCGGATGTTTGCAATGCCCGTCAAATACATAACCATACGTTCAAAACCAAGCCCGAACCCGCTGTGGGTCGTGCCGCCGTAACGGCGCAAATCGAGGTACCACGAATAGTCTTTCGGGTCCATACCCAGCTCTTGAATGCGAGTATACAGCTTTTCGTAGTTTTCTTCTCTTTGCGAACCGCCAACGAGTTCCCCGATGCCGGGCACGAGCAGGTCTGCCGCCGCCACCGTCTTTCCGTCGGGGTTTTGTTTCATATAGAACGCTTTGATTTCCTTAGGATAATCGGTAAGGAACACGGGCTTTTTATAAACCGTTTCCGTCAAGAAACGTTCGTGTTCGCTCTGCAAGTCTTTGCCCCAGAAAATATTTTTATCGTCGAATTTGTCGGCGTTTTCTTTCAAAATTTCAATTGCTTCCGTATAGGTCAAACGGACGAACGCATTTTCGGAAACGTTCTTCAAACGTTCGAGTAAGCCCTTGTCTACGAACTGGTTGAGGAAGTTCAGCTCGTCTTTACAGGTTTCGCAAACGTAGTCGATGACGTATTTTACCATCGCTTCCGCAACGTCCATATCCCCTGCCAAATCGCAGAACGCCATTTCCGGTTCGATCATCCAAAATTCCGCTGCGTGACGGGCGGTGTTGGAGTGCTCTGCACGGAAGGTAGGTCCGAAGGTATACACGTTGCCAAACGCCATTGCGTAGGTTTCGGCGTTGAGCTGCCCAGACACGGTGAGCGCCGCGCGTTTGCCAAAGAAATCTTCCTTATAATCGACCTTCTTGCCCTTTGCCACTTCGTCCAAGTCCAAGGTGGTTACCTGGAACATCGCGCCTGCGCCTTCGCAGTCGCTCCCCGTGATGATGGGGGTATGCACGTAAACGAAGCCTCTGTCGTTGAAGAATTTGTGGATAGCAATCGCCGCTTCGCTGCGGATACGGAACGCCGCGCCAAAAAGATTGGTACGGGGGCGAAGATATGCGATTTCACGCAAGAATTCAACGCTGTGGCGTGTTTTCTGCAAGGGATAGTCGGGGGTGGATTCGCCCTCGACGAGAATTTCCGTTGCCTTGATTTCGTAGGGTTGTTTGTTTTCAGGCGTGGAAACGACGACGCCTTTGATAATCAGCGCGCAACCGACGTTTTCTTTCGCGATCACGTCGTAATTTTCAAGATTTGCGCGTTCGAAGACGATTTGCGTGTTTTTAAAACAGCTGCCGTCGTTAAGCTCGATAAAGCCGAACGCTTTTGAGTCGCGTATGGTTTTCGCCCAGCCTGCGACGGTGACCGTTTTGCCGTCGTAAGCGGAAAGGTTTTCGTTGAGTTCTTTAAGCCGGATTCTGTCCATCATAACCTGCCTTTGTTGCGGGAAAGAGATATTTTCGCTTTTCGAAGCCTTCCCGTCCGTAAAAATTATTTTATACTTCCTTATTATAACAGTTTTCCGAAAAAAGCGCAATCGTTTGAAGACTATTTCTTTGTCGTATCGGCAATTTTTTTGACGAGAATCCCCTGCGTGGGGCGGTATTCGTCCGTTCTTAAACGAGTTTTCGTCAGCAAGGCGTTTCCACGGTATTTTTCAAGATACGCCTCGCTTTTTAGCCCGCTTTTCGGCGCACGCAAAACCCCCTCCTCTTGCCCCTCTTTTACGATGGGAGGCGGCGGCGGAATTTCGCCTAATACCGACGAGGAAATCTCGTAGCGACAACCGTCGTTTTTTCCGTAAAAGCTAACCCGCAATCCCCCGTTAAAGACGGTTGCGGAAAGGTAAACGGGGTGCGCGGTGGGGTTGAAAAGCTTTAAATCGCTTTGCGAGGAAACCATCGCGTCGCGTGAGGGCGGCACGTAGGAAACCCGTAAGGAATGCGGGTGGTATTCGGTTACTTGCAAACCCGATTTTAAAGCGGCGTTATACAGCGTCGTGCTGACCTGACAAACCCCGCCGCCAACCCCTGAAACGTATTCGCCGTCCACGATGATTTTCGCGTTTTGATAGCCCGCCTCCGCCGTCCTTTTCCCCACGGTGGCGTTGAAGGAAAACTCCCCGTACGGTTGCAAAGTAACGCCGTCGATGAGCGACGCGGCAATGGCGATATTTTGCGCCCTGCCCTTTTCCTCTTGGTTAAAATACGTGGTGTACGAACAAAGCTTTTCAAAGCCGTACGGATTCTTCTCCGCTTGGGCAAACGTTGCGTTGGGCGTGGAAAAAAACGCAAAGAAAAACGCCCCCGTCAAGAGGAGCGTACAAAATTTTATAATTTTTCGCTTGAACATTGATTTTTCCTCTCTATGTACAAGCAGGGCAGGTACGAGGTGAATTTTTTAGACGCGTACCTGTATGGGTGGTTTTAGTATGCACAGGAAAGGGGAATTTAATGCGGAAGCAACGTGCCGTTGCAGCAAGATAATCTTGCAGGCAGTCTTGTCTATCCTTCCGTTGGAATTCGGAGTGCAGAATTCGGAGTTCGGAATTGTGGTAGAATTAAAATGCCGAGTAGTTACACGGAACGGGTTAGATACGAGCAGCAACGTGCCGTTGCATCCAGTCTTATCTATCCTTCCGTCGTTCTGCGATGATTTGAGTGAGAAAGGAGATACGCTCCACTCGCTTCGCTCGGTCGGTATGACACTCGGTTACACAAGGATTTTAGACCGAGTAGTTTCACGAAACTGTGGAGAAGGGTTGCAGATTTGGGCAAAACACGCGGTTCTGCCCGATAGGAGCGTACATAGACGTACGTGACTGAGGGCAGGTTCCGTTTTTGCCCGAAGGTGCGCCCTTACACGCAGTTTTATTTTATTGTTCCGTTTTCGATGCGGATTTTATTACACTCCGCCCCGTACAATACCCGCTCGGTATGCGTGCAGGTCAAAATCGTCTGCAAGTCGGCAACGCATTGTAATAATTTTTTACGGCGTTTTAAGTCAAGCTCGCTCATTACGTCGTCTAATATCAAAATGGGATATTCGGTGGACAACTCTTTAAAAATCCGCACTTCCGCAAGCTTTAACGCAAGCGCTGCCGTGCGCATTTGCCCTTGCGAAGCGTAGGCTTTGGCATCCAAACCGTTGATAATAACGTCTAAATCGTCGCGGTGCGGGCCGACCGTGGTAAAGCCCAAACGCAAGTCCTTTTCGTAGTTATCGGCAAGACGACGATTTAACGTCGCGGCGATCTGTTCCTCGTTTCCCTCGTATCGTCTATCGGGTTTGACGAGCAATTCCTCGGCTCCGTCCGTTAAAAAAGCGTGATATTCTTTGGCAAACGGGGACAATTTCTTAATAAACTCTTCCCGTTTTTTAACGATTAACGCCGCGTATTTGCAAAGCTGTTCGTCCCAAATCGGCAACGTGTCCAAAACCATCTCCACGTCGCGGTTTTTCAAGAGCGAGTTGCGTTGGTCTAAAATGCGGTTATATCGAAGCAGCGCCGTATAATAGGGTGCGGAGGTTTGCGCAATGGAGATATTCATAAAGCGACGACGTTCGTCCGGTCCGTCCTGTATCAAACGAAGTTCGCCCGGAGAGAAAAACACGCTGTTGATATGCCCCATCAAATCGGCGTTTTTGGAAATTTTTCCGCCGTTGACGCGGATTTCGCGTTTGTTTTCGAAGATTGCCGCCTCGATAACGACTTTGCCGTAACGATTTTCCGCCTCGGCACGGATTTCAGCGTGGTCGGCGCCCGTTTTTATCAGTTGCTTATCGTGACGAATCCGCAAGGACGCGCCCGTACAAAGGTAAAAGACCGCCTCGGCGCAATTGGTTTTGCCCTGTGCGTTTTTTCCGAACAGTACGTTGAGCCCGTCCGAAAACTCGAAAGTTTCCCTTTCGTAGTTTCTGAAATTTTGAAGGAATAATTTTTTTATTTTCATAATCCTAACAAAACCTGCGCAAAATCGCTTTCTTTTCCTTTCAATTTGTATTATAATTATAGCAAATAATTTTAAAAAACACAAGTTTAGAACGGAAGAAGAGAAGAATAATTTACCAAGGGGGTAAAATTTATGCCTGAAAATTCGCAATTGCATTTCTTATGGAAACAAATTTTGGAAAAAGCGGAGATGTTGATCGCCAGTGTGTCCTTTAATTTGTTTATTAAGGATTTAGAGCCCGTGGACGTATCGGGCAGAAAAATCGTCTTAAAAGCTTCCAGCGATTTGGCGGCGGAGACGATTATGAAAAAACACGCGGAAAATTTGCGTTCCGCTATCGTCAAATGCGATTTGGGGCTTAGCGATTTCCGTTTGGTCGTAGACGGCAGTGACGAGTTTTCCCTCGATTTTGAAGAGGACGCCGCCGACGCGTTCCGCACCTCGCCCATCAATAAGAGTTTTACCTTTGACTCGTTCGTAGCAGGCTCGGGAAGCAAGTTCGTTTACGCGGCGGCAAAAGCGGTTGCCGATAACCCCGGCGAAACCTTTAACCCCCTGTTTATCTACGGGGAATCGGGCTTGGGGAAAACCCACCTTATGCACGCGATTGCCAATCACATCTCGCAAAAATCGCCCGAAAAAAAGGTACTCTACACCACGAGCGAGAATTTCCTCAACGACCTCATCGATTCGATTACGCAAAAGACGGGCGCAAGATTTAGACACCACTATCGCAACGTAGACGTGTTGATGATCGACGACGTACAGTTTTTAAAAGCAAGAACGCAGTTGCAAGAAGAACTTTTCCATACCTTTAACGAGCTGTCGGCGCAAAACAAGCAAATCGTATTGACTTCCGACCGACCTCCCCGCGAAATCGCGACTTTGGAAGACCGTCTGCGTACTCGTTTTGAAGGGGGCATGATTGCGGATATCCAACCCCCCGACGCAGAAACGAAAATCGCCATCTTAAAGCGCAAAGCCTTGGATAGAAAATGCCCCGTGCCTGATGACGTACTCGAATTTTTAGCGCAGGACTCGGGCCACGACGTAAGAAAATTGGAAGGCAGATTGACGAAGGTTATTTTCGCCAGCAAGCTGCACGAAGCGCCCATTACCCTCTCGCTTGCAAAGCAAGCCCTTTCGCAATCGGTCAACGACGTGGAAGAACAAGAGGACGTTACTCCCGAAAAGATTATAGGCGCGGTTTGTTCGTACTTTAAACAAAAACGAGAAGACCTCGTAGGCAAGAGCAAAGAAGCCGACCTTGTAAAAGCGCGCCAAATCTGTGCGTATTTGATGTGCGAAATGCTGTCTTTGCCCTTGAAAACGCTGGGTAGTATTCTCGGCGGACGGGACCACACCACGATTATGTACGCGCGGGATAAAATGGAGAAGCTCGAAAAACTCAACCCCCGTATTCAAAAGGAAATCGACGATATCAAAAGCATTATCCTTAAAAAATAATTTGTTCCTTTTACAGTAAATTATGACACAAGAAAACAAACAAGAATTTTTCGAATACGCCGCGGAAGCAGCGGTAGTCGGCGCAGGGCACGCAGGTTGCGAGGCAGCGCTTGCCTTGGCAAGGACGGGGATTAAGACCGTCCTTTTGACTTTGAACCTCGACAGCATCGCGTTTTTGCCCTGCAATCCCTCTATCGGCGGCACGGCAAAGGGGCATTTGGTCCGCGAAATCGACGCTTTGGGCGGGGAAATGGGTTTGGTTGCCGACGATACCGCGCTGCAAATCCGTATGCTGAACGTAGGCAAGGGCGCGGCTGTACAAAGTTTGCGCGCACAATCGGATAAAAACGCCTATCATCAAGAAATGAAAAAGGTGTTGGAAAACACCGAAAATTTGCGGATTATTCAAGCGGAAGTATCGGAAATTTTGACAGAAAATGGGAAATGCGTGGGTGTGAAAACCACCTACGGCGGAGTGATTTCCTGCCGCGCGGTGATTCTTTGCACGGGGGTATATCTCAACGGCGAGACCATCACGGGACACGTGGTACAAAAATCGGGGCCGAACGGGTTTGCGCCTGCCAATCATTTGACGGAGAGTCTTATAAAACTCGGTTTTACCGTGCGCAGATTTAAGACGGGAACGCCTGCGCGTGTGGACGGGCGGACGGTAGATTATGGGAAGTGCGAAATCCAAAACGGGGACACGGATATCTATCCTTTTTCCTTTCTGCACGATACCCCGCCCGAAAATAAAGCGCCGTGCTATTTGACTTACACGAATTTGGCGACGCACGAGATTATTACGGATAATCTTGATAGATCCCCTCTTTACGACGGCACGATTTTGTCGACGGGGCCGAGGTATTGTCCGTCCATTGAAACGAAAATCGTACGCTTTAAAGACAAGGAACGGCACCAGATTTTCTTGGAACCCGAGGGCGCGGATACGAACGAAGTGTACGTGCAAGGCATGTCGACTTCGATGCCGCACGACGTACAAAAGTTGATGTATGCGTCGGTGGCGGGGCTGGAACACGCCGACATCGTGCGGTACGGATACGCCATCGAATACGATTGCATCGATACCTTGGACGTGTTGCCGACCTTGGAATTTAAAAAGATCGAGGGCGTGTACACG
>JAZUCW010000054.1:0-8648 GCA_045639305.1 Candidatus Scatosoma sp. | reverse complement strand
ACCAAGGGTCAGCATAACCATATTTTCGCAGCCTTTTGCCGCGCCGAATTTCGCTTCGCCAAGCGCCGCTACGTTGGCGTCGTTGTCGATTTTAACGCGCAAGCCCGTCAACTTCGAAACCGTTTCACCGATTCTAAAATCCTTCCAACACAAATTGTTCGAATAGATAACGTTGCCCGCTTTTCCGTCAATCATTCCGGGTACGCCCATGCCCAAGCCCTCAACGTCGTCCTTATTTAAACCGAGTTTTTTCATCAGCGACAAAGCCAAGTTTGCAATGTTCGTCGCAACCCTGTCCGCGCCTTTTTCACTTTCCGTAGGCGTTTTGTCCGAAATCACGATATTGCCGAGGTCGTCCACGATACCCCCTTTAATAAACGTGCCGCCAAGGTCGATACCCACGTAGTATTTTCTTACTTCCGCAACGATTGCGTGCATGTTCCCCGTCAGTTTTACTTCGCCAAACCCCGCAGGAACAAACCAGCTATCGCCAAGCGAAACCTTCTTGCCGTCGATTTCCCCTTCGCCCTCTACGCAAGTAACGCATTTAAACGAATTTTTATCCGCAGGCAAACACGCTTCGCCTGCAACGCGTACGGAGGTCGTCGTGAAATAACGGCTTGCGCCAAGCAAATCCCCTTGCGCAGTCTTTACCTGCAACGGTGCGTATTCGTACCCGTCCAAAGCGGTTACCTTCAACGCCTTTTCCACGTGCAATTCTCTCTCTTTCCCGTCCTTGTCCTTTCTGCCGTAATCGTATACGCGATAGGTCAAATTACTGTTTTGCTGAATCTCGCAAATAAGGCAGCCTGCGCCGATGGCATGGATCGTGCCCGAGGGGATAAAATAACATTCCCCCGCCTTTACCTCAAAGAAATTGAGAAGCTCGGTCAAAGTATGGTCAGCGATCGCCTTTTCGTATTCCGCTTTCGTCACGGGCTTTTTAAAGCCAAGGTAAATCCCTGCGCCCTGTTCTGCCTCGACGATATACCACATCTCCGTTTTCCCAAAACTGTTTTCGTTCTTCAATGCGTATTCGTCGGAAGGGTGTACCTGCACGGACAAATCCTGCTTTGCATCAATCAGCTTCACGAGCATCGGAAAGAACGGGAAATCTTTGCAATTTTCCCCTAAATCCTCTGCCGCCGCCGTTTCTTCGAGCGTTGCGCCGTTTGCCAAGCGAGTAGGGCCTGCCTCATGGAAAGAGAGTTCCCAGCTTTCTGCTACGGGTGTTTTCTCCGATTGCTTTCCGTATTTCTCCTTTAACAACGTACCGCCCCAGAGATTATCCTTACATTCGGGATATAATTTTACGATTTCCATATTGTATTTCTCCTATTCTTCTTTACCTATTATCACACAAATCGTGTATTTTTATCAATTCAACGCGTACCTGCCCACGCTTTAGAGGTCAAATGCAATCGCTGTAATATCGTCGGAGAACTTCCCGCCGCTAAACACGTTTAGCGCCGCCTTTAATTTCCCGATATAATCCTCGGCGCTGCGTGATTGCATCAAAACGTTTTCCGCACGCTCGATACCAAACTGTTCGCCCTTGGCATTAAGACATTCCGTAATCCCATCCGTCAATAAAACCAACAAATCCCCACGCGCAAACGGCAGCTCTTTTTCCTTGTATTCCACCCCGTCAAACCAGTTGGAAATGGGCGGCGCAGGCGATTCGATTTCGTGAATCCCGTATGCGTTTTTCAACAAAATAGGCACGTTATGCCCCGCAATCGCATACCTAAGCACGCCCGCAACGCGATCAATCCGCACCGCCGCCACCGTGATATACGAACGCTCGTCTTGGTCAAGCTCGTTAAATTTCGCGTTCAAATTGGACAATGCAAGCGCAAGGTCGGGTTGCTTTCTATCTAGCCCCGCGCGCACGAACGCCGACAGCATCCCCGCGGAAATCCCTTTCCCCGACACGTCGGCAAGCACGCCGTAGGTCTGACCGTCCAGCTCGTATACGTCGGGCAAATCTCCGCCCACCCCATAACAAGGAATATACATATACGAATAAGGCACGCCGCCCATACTCTTACCCGCGGGCAAAAGCCGCCTTTGCATTTGTTGCGCGGACAGCATTTCCCTTTCCATTTCCGTTTGATAGGTCCCGTCCGTCAAGCCCAAAAAGAGTTTCTTATCCTCTATCGGCAAAATACGTATACGCACGGACAGCTTGTCTACGCGGTCCCCTTTACGCACCTTGGTATGCACCGTCTCCGTCTTTTCGCTATTCTCCGCCACCGCAGCGCGCATCGTACGATAAAAGGCGCAAAATTCGCAAGCGTTCCCCTCTCCGCACTTTTTCTCTTCGCCGCAGCCGAGCACTTTTGACAAAGCCCCCTCGTATTTTGCCCCGTCCGAGCAGGAACGCCGAAACGCCGCGTTCGTGAATTTCACGCGCAGCTTTTCGTCAAAGACGAATACCCCTGACGGCATACCGTCCAATATTTTTTTATACGTTCTACTCAGCATAGTTCCTTCTTTCAACGCATACCTGTATGCGTGTTAACAGTAAAATTTCAATCCACGGCGAATTTTTACGTCAAAATCCAGTCCCGTATATAACTCCCCGTCAAGCTGCACCGTGCAAGGCGTATCCGGGGTAAATTTTATCCTTTCGCAATAAAAATGTGTGGTTGCGGGATATTCTAATATTTTCCCTTTCAAAAGCTTTAACAGCGCTTTGATAAGTTTCCAGCGTCCGCCTATCGTTTCCACGACGACCACCTCGATCTTCCCATCGTCAGAAATTGCGCCCGGACAAATTTTCAAGCCACCGCCAAACTGCGAACCGTTACAAACGGCAGCAATCAAAACGTTATGCTTTTCTTCCATACCCTCGCTTTCTATCAAAACGGGATACCCTTTAAACTTAAACATACTTTGCAAGAGGCTCTTAAAATATTTCAATTTCCCCTTCATTCTGCCTCTTTGACAACGCTCTAAAACGTCCACGTCCATACCCAAGCCCGCAACGTTCATACAGCGCCTATCCCCGATTTCTAAATAATCGATTGTCTTCGCCTCGCCGTTCAAGATTTTTAAGGTCGCCTTTTCCACGTCCAAAGGAAGTTTCATCTGCTCGGCAAAATCGTTCCCCGTCCCCGAAGGAATTAAGCCCAGCGTTCCCTGCGTGGGGTCAACAATCCCGTTTAACACTTCGTGCAAAGTCCCGTCGCCGCCAAGTACCAGCAAATTTTTTCCGCTCTCTTCCGTCAAGCGACGCGCGATATTTTCCGCATCCCGACCACAAGCCGATTTATGCACTTGGTAGGGGATATTCCGTTCTTTTAAAATCCTTTCTACCGTTTGCAAATTTTTTAGTGCTTTTTTCTTTCCCGCGACGGGGTTAAGGATAATTTGATACATTTTTCTCCCTTGTAGATCCTTTTCATTCCCCCGCCATTCCGCCAAGGAAGAAAGTTTCTCTTTTCTTACGAATATATTATATAACACTTCTTAAAGAATTGCAATTTATTTTCGAATTTGATATAGTATAAATATAAAAAATTTTTCTCTTGGAGCTATTTATGCGCCGTATTTTGCCAAAAAACCTGCTTTTGCTTGCCGATTCGTCATCCACCCCCTTGTACGTGGTGGGCGGCAGCGTGCGCGATTTTTTGGCAGGGCTTACCCCAACCTCACACGATTGGGATATCTGCTCCCCGCTTTCCGCGGACGAATTCTCTAAACACGCGGAAGCACTCGGCTTTATCGTAGTCGCCGTATACCGCAACACGGGCACCGTAAAATTGAAAGATGCCGAGGGCATCGACTACGAATACTCCTCTTTCCGCTCGGATACTTACGTGCGCGGTACTCACGTACCCGTCTCGATTTATTTCACAGACGATATCGCTTTGGATGCCCGCCGCAGAGATTTTACGGCAAACGCCGTCTATTTCGATATCAAAAACGGGCAATTCGTTGACCCGCTTGGCGGTATTGCCGCAATTAAGAAAAAGCGCCTTACCACCGTTGCTCCCGCAAAAAAAGTCTTCGGCGAGGACGGACTGCGCTTGATGCGCCTTGCACGCCAAGCCGCGCAATTAGGATTTTCCCCCGACACGGACTGCCTTGCAGGCGCGAAGGCAAACGCCGCGCTGATTCAAGATATTTCCCCAGAACGAATTTTAACCGAACTAATCGCCATTTTAACCGCCGATAAAAAATACGGCGTAAAAGACGGACATTATCACGGCTTACGGTTATTGGACGAAACGGGAGTTCTTTCCTATATCCTGCCCGAACTCGCCCAAGGCAAGGGCTTATCGCAACGCGCCGATTTCCATAAATACGACGTCTTAGAACACTCCTTCCGCGCCGCGCGCTACGCCCCCGCGCCTTTGCGCCTTGCCGCCCTTTTGCACGACGTTGGCAAGCCCCTTTGCATGCTTCGCGACGGCAACGCTCACGAACACTGCGTAGAGGGCGTGCGCTTAGCAACGGATATTTTACACCGCTTAAAATCCCCGAAAAAGGAAACCCAACGAATCCTTTTTCTTATCCAGTGGCATATGTACGATTTCAATTGCCAAACGAAAGAAACGAAACTTCGCCGCTTTTTCGTCAATAACGCGAATTACCTTGACGATTTACTTGCTTTAAAGCAAGCGGATTTTTCCGCTTGCACGGATGACCTTTCCCCCGCGCCCACCTGCGTGCGTTGGAAACGACTGTTAACGCAAATGAAAAGCGAAAACGCACCCTTTTCTTTAAAATCACTCGCCGTAAACGGCAACGATTTGCTTACCTTAGGAATCCCCCCCGCGCGTATTTCCACGATTTTAAAGCGCTTATTAGCGCACACCGCGATAACGCCAAAAGACAATAAGCGAGAAAAACTTTTGCGCCTTTCCCTCGTTTTTGAAAAGGACCTTTTCTAAAACGAGCATAGCAGGTACGAGATTATTAAAAAAACCGCCGCAAAACGGCGGTTTTTCTTTTACAGTTTTTCCACGGTAATTCCATCCTCAATCGAGGTTTCATAAAAACTCGCTTTATACCCAATTGTGTCTTGATAGGCTTTTCCGACCCGACGGATAAACCCGTCCACCGCCGTTTTTTTGACGATGGAAATCGTGCAACCGCCAAATCCCGCGCCAATCATACGCGACCCCAAGCACTCGCTTTCCTTTCTCGCCAATGCACTGAGCGTATCCAACTCTTTTCCCGTTACTTCGTAGAGTTCACTCAAACTATAATGGCTCTCGTTTAACAACCTGCCAAGTTCAACGACGTCCCCTTGCTTTAACGCCTCTACCGCCTTATGCACGCGGTCGCATTCGCAAACCACGTGTTCCGCGCGCTTTGCAACGACCCCCGAAAGAAGGTACTTGTATTCGGCAAACTGTTTAGGCGTAACTTCCGCCAAATTTTGAACGGGTAAAACCGTTTGCAAAATCTTCAACGCCATTTCCACCTCTTGGCGGCGAACGTTATACTTACTTTCGACAAGACTATGCGGCTTGTTACAGTTTGCCACCACGAGGCAGTATTCCCCAAGCTGCAAGGGCACGTATTCGTAAGCAAGCGTAGCGCAATCGAGCAAAACGGCGTGCGCCTTTTTCCCCATCGCCGAAGCGAATTGGTCCATAATCCCGCAATTTACGCCCGCGTACTTGTTTTCCGCACGCTGCGAAATCACCGCCAAATGCACTTTGTCGTAGGCTACCCCCGCATATTCGCAGAAGGTTACCGCCGTAGCCACTTCGATTGCCGCCGAGGAAGAAAGCCCGCTGCCAAAAGGCACGCTGCAATCGTAATACAAATCGCATCCAACGATTTCCACCCCTTCTTCCTGCAAGAAAAAGGCAACGCCCGCCTGATAGTTCCCAATTTTTAAGTTGCGGTAAGAATCCAATTTGTCCACGTCCAATTCCACGACGCCGTCAATCCCTTTAAACGCCATACGCACCGTCTTTCCGCCCGTCTTGCGCGCGTACACGTTACAGCGCAAATTCAGCGCCGCAGGGAACACCTTCCCCCCGCAATAATCGACGTGCTCGCCAATGACGTTGATTCTGCCCGCCGCCGTAAATAAATCTTCCGCTTCCGCCCCGAAGATTTCTTTAAACGCTTTTTTGGGTTCTTCACTTCTCATACTATCGTCCTCTCTTTCCTCAACTTTGTTCGTCTTTCTAAAAAACAACCACCAAACGAGCGCGTATCCAACGCCTACGGCAAACAAAATTACCGCGATAAGCTGTGACGGCGTCAACCAAGGCACAATCGTTTCTCCACGATCGTCCCCGCGCGCGTATTCGATAAAGAACCGCCAGATTCCGTACACGATAAGATAGACGGGGAATAAGGGAAATTTCTTCTCTTTTCGTTTTGCCGCAGCGAAATACTGCCACAAAATCAAACCCGAAAGCGCAAATAAGAACAATGCCTCGAAAAGCTGCACGGGTACGTACGTTCCTTTATAGATAAGCTCGCCCGAAAGCAGTTCACCATAATGCGCAACCCCGTACCAAGCGTCCGTCGCCTTGCCGTAACAACACCCGGCAAACAGACAGCCAAGCCGACCAAACCCGTGCGCCAACGGAATAAGCACCGCCGCCATATCCGCCACGTCGCCAAAGCGCGACTTTGCTTCCTCGCCGACCTTGTACCACTTCCCACCTAAAAACCACGCCGCCAAAAACAGCCCCGCGCCAAAAATCAAACCGCCGTAGAAAGTCATACCTTGCAAAGTAAATTCCCCCGTGGCGATATAATTATACACGCTTTGAAACAAAATCGCGCCGCCGAACCCAATGACGATCGCGCCTGCCCCCGACAAAATCAAAAGGCGTTGTAAGCGAATAGAAAATCCGCGTTTTATACTCATTTTATCCGCAAGGAACAGAACGGCAACCAGCCCGATCATAATAAAAATCTCGTAAAATCCCATCCCTGCAAAAAAGGTTTTTGGATACATATCCCTCTTCTCCTTATACGCATTTCATTATACAACATTCCCCCGTGTTTGTCAACCCCTAAAAGGAGTTATTCTATATCCAAAAAGACGATTTAACGCGTACCTGTCCCTACAAAAATAAAAAACAACCGCATAAACGGTTGTTCCTTATTTGTGATAACGCTTTACAGTGCGTGCACGTTTACGGCGCGCAGCTTTTCCGGATTCTTAGGATCGGGTTCGGTCTCGTAAGAAACCTTTTGCCCTTCCCGCAATCTTCTGTACCCTTCCGCCACGATTGCGGAAAAGTGTACGAATACGTCGTCGCCGCCCTCATCACCTGCGATGAATCCGTAGCCTTTTTCTGCGTTGAACCATTTTACAGTACCCTGACTCATATCTGACCCCCTTGAAGTATTTAATTGATAAAATGGCGCAACGTCCCCCCGTCATTTCTATCCGTTACGAAATCATTATAACATATTCTAACATTAATTGCAATAAATTTTCAATTTTTTTTGTCGTTTTTTCTCTTCTTCCGCCCATTTTTTCTTTTCTTTTTTAAATAAGTAGACTTTTTTCCTCTTGCGTGTTATAATTTATAGGGTGTAAACTTATTCTATCACACCCTTAAAGGAGTTCCTATGGAATTTATCAACGTTTTAAAAGCAATGCTCCTTGGTTTTATCGAAGGGATTACCGAATGGCTGCCCATCTCCAGTACGGGACATATGAAGCTGTTCAACGCCTTTTGGTCGATGGAGAACGTCTCTGACGGCTTTGCGGAAATGTTCGAATACGTGATTCAGCTTGCCGCCATCTTCGCCGTCATTATCCTATTTTGGAAAACGATTTTCCCCCTCGGCAAAGAAAAAAATGAAACGGGCGAACTGAAAACCGTCTGGAAAAAGGACGTACTCTCCCTTTGGGGCAAAGTAATCGTTGCATGCGTACCTGCGCTTTTGGCGCTCGTCCTTGACGTCCTCTTTGGCAAGCTTTGCGAAAAACACGAACTAATCGAGCCGCTTGCCATCGCTTGCACCTTGATTTTATACGGCGTTTTGTTTATCGTTATTGAAAACTTTAATAAAAAACGGGACCCGAAAATCACCGAATTTTCCACCCTTTCGTATAAATACGCATTCTTTATCGGCTGTTTCCAGCTACTTGCGGCAATCCCCGGCACTTCCCGTTCGGGCATCACCATCATCGGTGCGTTGCTGCTCGGCGTCGATAGAACGACCGCATCGAAATTTACTTTTATCCTCGCAATCCCGACCATGGTCGGTGCAAGCGCGTATAAACTGTTGCAATTCTTCGTCAACGAAGGCACGATGACGGGCGCGGAAGTTGGATACCTTCTTATCGGTTGCGTAGTGGCGTTCGCCGTTTCTATGCTCGCCGTCAAGTTCTTGATGAACTTTGTCAAAAAGCACGATTTCAAAGTCTTTGGCTGGTATCGAATCCTGCTCGGCGTGGCGGTTATCGGTGCGTTGATCGTACCCACTTTCTTTTAAATCATAAAACTTTTTAAATCTGTAAACTCGGCTTTCAAAAAGTCGAGTTTTTATTTTATAAAACCACTTGATAAAATTTTGATTATATGTTATACTAATTATGCTCAACAAACTTAATATTCGTGAAAATAGGGTTTATTTGTTTTTAAAAGGATAATTATACTCTTTTTTAAGCACACTTACATTATCGAATTTGATAAAATGCAGATTCC
>JAZUCW010000053.1:0-2662 GCA_045639305.1 Candidatus Scatosoma sp. | reverse complement strand
GTACCAATATATGGCAAAGGACTGCCAAAACGGCGGCGCTTCGTATAAGAACGTTTCCACCGTTAATTTAGACGAATACGTCGGTTTGACCGCAGACCACGACCAAAGCTATGCTTACTTTATGCGTACGAACCTTTTCGATCATATCGATATCGACCAAAAGAACACCAATCTTCCTTGCGGCAGCGCACCCGACGCACAAAAGGAATGCGACCGCTATAACGCACTTTTGGAAACGATGAAACAGGACGTACAAGTTTTGGGTCTTGGTTCGAACGGACATATCGGTTTCAACGAACCCAACACCCCCTTCGACTCGCTTACCCACCTCGTTGACCTTACCGAAAACACGATTAAAGACAACTCCCGCTTGTTCTCCTCGATCGACGAAGTGCCTCGTCAGGCGTTGTCGATGGGTATTAAAAATATTATGCAGGCAAAATCGATTTTGATGGTTGTATCGGGCAAGAATAAAGCCGAAGCCGTACGCGGTATGGTAAAAGGCGAAATCACTCCCGCTCTGCCCGCTTCCGTCCTGCAACTTCACCCCTTCGTAACGGTTATCTGCGACAAGGACGCAGCAAGCTTGTTATAAGTTTTTATTTCAACAAATCTTATCCGCGGCAGTCTTGTCCGCGGATTTTTTTTGTGTTTTTTTAGTGAAAACGTGCGCAAATGAAAAATTATAATTCGTTTTATAAATAAAACGGTTGCTTTTTTATCGTTTTTATGATACAATGGCTATGCGTAAACTGCGATAGTGTGCGTTTTTAGAAAAATTCGAAAAATTTAAGGAAGGATAAACATCCTAAGGAGGCTATTATGAAAGTATTTAAAAAACTTGCAGGGCTTTGCCTTGCGCTGACCCTTTGCAGTGGTATTTGTGCGTTTGCGGCTTGTGGTGAAAGCGATCCCGCCGATTCCACTCCCTCGGTCAATAATCCCGTAGGCGCAACCGGTTACAAATTTAAAATCGTCAATGCGGACGGCACCCCTGCTAGCAATGTTGGCATTCAGCTTTGCACCTTGAAACCCGACGGCACGTTGGATTTATGTAAGGCACCTGTAATGGTTGACGCAAAAGGCGAAGTTCTTTACGAAGTAGAAGCAATGGTCTATGAAATCCACGTATTTGATTATAGCACTGGTTCGGCGCATATGAATTATGAAAGCGAAACCACCACCACTTCCGCAACGTACAACAGCGACGTTATCGTGTTGACTTTGGCAGAATAATTTAAGAAAAAACCATATTTGAGGTAATACTTTATGAAACTTTTTAAAAAGCTTGCTCTTTTAACCGCGTCGGCGTTGCTGTGCGTTGGTTTGGGCGTTGCGGCGGCGGCTTGCGGCGAGGATCCCCAGACGGACTCCACCTCTTCCACCAGTACGGGTGACATTATCCCTACCGATTATACCTATTGCGTACGCGTTGCAAACGCAGGCGGATTCGGCTTTAAAGGGGTTACGGTAAAACTGATGGACGGCGAAACGGTCATTGCGCAAGAAACGACCCCTAAAACCGGCAGAGTTTATTTCACCGACGTTGTAGCAGACGAATACGAAGTCGTTTTGGAAAATCTTCCCAACGGCTATATCCCTGCGCGCACCTACAAGACGATTGCCCTTGCCGGTACGCAGGTAGCGGCAGAAATTACCCCCATTGGCGTTTTGGACGGCGAAGCGCCTGCAAATACCCGTTATGCGCTCGGCGACGTAATGTACGATTTCACCGTACACACCTCGGACAATACCGAATACACTCTTTCGGATATCCTTGGTGAAAAAGATCTGTTGGTTATCAACTTCTGGGCGACGTGGTGCGGCCCTTGTAAACAAGAATTCCCCGCGTTGAACAACGCCATCATCGAGTACGGCGAAGACGTCGAATGTCTTGCTATCTCCACCACCGACGACAACGCTTCCGTTGCTAATTTTAAAAACAACTCGGGCTTGTTGTTAAACATGGCAAAAGCGGGTGAAGGCAATCTGCAAACTCTTTTCAACGCAGGTGCTAGTATCCCGCAAACGATTATGGTTGACCGCTACGGCGTTATCGTATTCAACCACGTTGGTACGATGACCTCGAAGAGCGACTGGACGGTACGTTTTGACAAATTCGTCGGCGACGATTATCAGCCCTACGTTTGGGAAAAAGCGGAAGAATTGCCCGGCGGCGGCGATGAAGACCCCGAGAATCCCGACGACGAACTCGTAAAACCCAACGTAAAAGCACCCAGCCTTTCCTCGTTTAAATCGGCGTTTGACGAAGCGGGAGATTTTGATTTCCGTTGGCAGGAAAAGGGCGTAGAAGAAGGCGATAGCGAATACGACGAATACAACTGGCCTTGGGTAATTAAAGAAGACGAAGATGGTAAATACATCCAAGCCTCCAACCAAAAAATCAACGGTTCTTGGGCGCTCTTCTTTGCCGATTTCAACGCAGCGGAAGGCGACGTTATTGCATTCGAATATATGATCGGCGCAGAGCAGCAGGTAACGGGCGGCGACTTCTTCTGTCTGCTTATGGACGGCGTAAAAGTAAAACAAATTTCGGGGTATCACCTTGACGGTTGGACTACCTGCTATGCGTACGTCTTTAAGGATTACGAAGCAGGCGAACACGAATTGACCTTTGCGTTCCAAAAAGACGGTTCGGACG
>JAZUCW010000052.1:0-3315 GCA_045639305.1 Candidatus Scatosoma sp. | reverse complement strand
AGTTAGGGTTGTTTTCGTGTGGTGGACGCGAGAGGGCTCTCGCCTTTAGCGGCGCGCCCCAGTGTGCGATTATTAATCGCACAATTTTGCCAAAAGCCGTTTTGTAAACAGATAAGTTGGGGCAAAATAACTTTTCTTCCGAAAAGTTCTTCCCGCCCTCGATCCCTCTCGCATAAGAAAAAAAACAACCCACGTTAGGGTTGTTTTCGTGTGGTGGACGCGAGAGGGCTCGAACCTCCGACCTCTACCATGTCAAGGTAGCGCTCTAACCAACTGAGCTACGCCTCCATATTAAATTGTGGTGGACGCGAGAGCGTTTTGATGCTCCGCATCAAGGCTTCGCAGGGCTCGCGCGAACTCCGACCTAATGTTCGCTCTAACCATGAAAGCTACGTCTTTGTTCAATTTACGTTTGCTATTATAACAAATAAAAGAAAGATAGTCAACCATTTTTTTATGGCTATCGTGGAAAAATACGACTTTTTTTAAACAGCCCTGTTTCTTTATGGAAACAGGGCTGCGTTCGTTTTTATTTTCTGTCCGTGCGGTTAGAGAAGATGTAATACAAGGCCACGTAAAGAAGAATATTGATAAGATAGAGGACGGGGATTCCCACGTACGCCAAAAGCTGCGAAAGGATAGAGATTTCCGCACGCGAATATACGGCAATCATCGTTACGAGGATAACGGCAATAACAAAGAAGACTGTCGACGTCCAAACGTAAGAGGGGTGCTTTTTACGTCGAGCATTCGGTTTGTAACCGCAAGCGTACAAAATAGCGCAGGTCACGAAAAGGGCAAACCCAATCGTGAAAGCAACGACGGGATATACGACGGATACCCCAAGATAATCCTTGATAAAGAAGACGAAAAGACTTTCAAACGCCATAATACACATTAAGATAAAGGCGGATTTGAAAAGGGTGAGTCCGACGTTATACGTGCCGTTTGTGCGCTCTTTTCTAGGGGTAGTTACGACGTCGTACGAGGAGCGGGGAACTCTGTCTGCGTTCCCGCGGATATTTCCCGTTGCGTTTAAACGGATTCCTTCCCTTTGTGCGCGCTCAGACAGCGAATCGTTTATCGTTTCTTGTCTTTGCGTTGTTGCGGGAGCAGGTTGCGTAAACCCGTAACCGCTGTAATGCGAGGTGTTTTGCGCGGTGTATTGCTGATTGTACAGTTCGCGTACGCGCTCGTTAATCTCACTTTCCCGTTGCGTTAAAAGGCGTTCCTTTTCTTGTAAATCGTTGATACGCGATTGCAAACCCGACGCGTCCTCGGCCGCGCGTTTCTGCGCCTCGGCGCGTTCTTTTTCCGCGGCTTCTTTTTCCTTTGCAAACGCTTCCTTTTCCAAGGCAAAGTCTGACTTTAACTTTTCAAGCTCACGCGATTGCTCTTCATAAAGTTCTTTTTCGTTTTGCAAGGCGGTGCGGTCTGCTTCCAGCTTTTCAAGGTTTTCATTGAAAAGCTTAACTTGCGTATTATAGGACGTAAGTTTGTCCGCAAAGTCAAACTGTTGTGCCGCAAGCGCGTTTTTGCGGGTGATAAATTCGAGTTGTTGTTGGTTATAAATCGTTTGACGGTTCGCCAAATCCTTTTGCTGCTGCTGTAAAACGGAAATTTCGTCTTGCAGTTTTTGGTTGTTCTTCATCAATTCGCTTTCACGGGTTTGCAAATCGGTTAATTGCCGCTTGGTTTCTTCCCCTAAAGCGTCTGCCGTTGTTTGTGAATCGGATAAAGCGCGTTGCTTTTCTTCCAGTGCATATTCTTGTTGGGTAAGTTCATAAATCTTTTTGTCGAGCTGTTCGCGTTCGGCTTGTAAAGCGCTGCGAAGTTCGTTTAATTCGTTGCGTTCGGCATCCAAAACCGATCTGCTTTCTTCTAAAGCTGCGTTATCGGCGCGAAGGGTGTCCCGTTCTACTTCTAAAATTTGCAACTTATTCTGCAATTCTGCGCGCTCGTTTTCTAAAGTGCTGCGAAGGCTGTCTATTTCATTGCGCTCTTGTTCGGAAAGGGAGATGGTATGCTCCTCAAAAGCAAGCTTTGCGTTTTCAAGCTCGGCTGCTTTTTCTTCGAGGGTGCGCTTTTCGCTTTCTAATTTTTCCCTTTGCGCATCCATTTGCGCCTGCTGTGCGCGAATTTCCAGATTTTTATTATAATATTCGGTGGCTTTCGCCTCGTTTTCCGATTTTAACAAAGAAATCGTGTTTTCTTGCGCCGACAAAGCGTTGTTGAGAGAGAGGATAAGCGATTTTTTCTCTTCCAACTCGGCTTTGGTTGCGTCTAACAGCTCGGTGTTTTCCGCTTTGTTTTGCAAGTCTTCGATTTGCACGTTCAGCTGATCGCAAAGGCTTTGCAGTTGTGATACTTCCAGCGCCGCGTTTTCCAAAGCATTCGTTTGCTCGGCTGCCCATTGCTTATTCTCGTCTAATTCTTTTTCCTTTTCCGCAAACGCTTTTTGCTGTTCTTCTAAACGAGATTTCAAGTCGTTGATTTCCGCAGTGCACTCTTCTAAAGCCGCCTTTGCATTGCCGATTTCTTGCTCTTTTTCCTGCAATTCCAATTCTTTCGCGTCAATTTCACCTTGCTTTTCTAAAAGAGAGAGGTGCTTTTCGTCCAATTCACGGGTTTGTGCTGCGACTTTTTCTTTCAGTTCGTTAAAATCGGATTTTTGCGAGGAGAGGGAAGAACTTTGCGCTGAGAGCAAAGAGCGTTCTCTTTGCAATTCGTTACGAAGATTTGAAAGGGCGGTTTTCTCCTCAGCGAGTGATTGTTCGCGCGCGGCAAGCGAACGCTTTAATTCGGTCAATTCGTTTTGCTTTTCCGTAATAAAGGAGAAATCATAATGCGCGTTCCCGTCGGAGATAAGACTGTCGATAATCGTTCTCGAATATTCCCAAGCGGAAAGGTTTTGCTCTGTAACCTCTCTGCCAAGGTCGGATAAGGAAAAGTATTTTCTCCTGCCGCCGTTTGAATAATCGCCGTGGTACGAAGTAACGTAGCGAAGCGCTTCTAATCTTTTTAATGCGCTATAAAGAGTGGGCTGCTTTAACGAATACAGTCCGCCGCTTTTCTTTTCAATCTCGTTGATAATATCGTATCCGTATTTGTCCCCGTCGTATAAACACCGTAAAATGATGGTATTGATATGCCCGCGGATAAGATCGGCGCTAATCCCTTGGTTTTGTTCTTCGCCGCCGGTAAGGCTTTCGTCTGCGTCCAAAACGTTCGTATTGTCGCTCATGGTTTCCTCCTGTGTAATCTTGCCAGACATAGTAGTTGTATGTCTGATATAATCAATCTTGAAGAAGTACC
>JAZUCW010000051.1:0-6705 GCA_045639305.1 Candidatus Scatosoma sp. | reverse complement strand
GCATACAAGGTAACGTTTTCGGTTACGGTGTCTTCTGCAAAGTTCCATTCCTGCGTCAATTCTGCGTCTTTATACCAACCGATAACGCCGACGTTGCCAGATACTGCTACGCTGGGTTTGGTTACCAAACCGTCAAGGTCGATAAACTGCGAAGCAACTTCTGCCGCGTTGCCAAGGTTTTCACCAAGGTCGAATTTCACTTCGCGTTGGTTAGGATCTGCATAGAAAATCGCCGCACGAACGTAAATAGAATCGTACTGTTGGAAGATAATCGAGCTGAGCGCCGTGTTCGCGTTAATGCCGTTGAACTTGGAAAGACTTACTTCCAAATGCGCCCATTCGTTTTCCTTCATATTCGTCTTCAAGCCACTGATCGTACGATAGCCGCCGCTGCCCTGATCACCAGGTTGTACGATAGCCGTCTTCCAACCAGGTTTCGTCATATCAATGGTACCAAGACCAATGTTCATCGATGCAATCTTACCAGGGTTCTGATAAATAATAATCAACTTCGTTTTGCCAGTAAGAGGCATACTTCCGTCGGTTGCTGCTACGCTAGGATAGTATTTCCAGGTCGTCTTTTCATCCGAATAGGTGTACTTCGTTGCGGAGAGAGCCGCTTCGAAGCTGACCATATCCCCCCACGTCTTCGACTTGATAAGCGAAGCCAAACCAGAGTTCGAGAAGTCGAACGCCGACGCATTGTCTACGCTGAAACGAATGTCTTGGATGAGGATTTCACCAACGCCCGTGAAGGTGATTTTTACGTTGGAGATATAACCGCTGTCCGTCAAAGGCAACGTGAGACTGCTTTCTTCGGGGGTTACTGCAAAGTCGTACGAACTAACGATATCGTCAATCGTAAACGCAACGTTTACGTTGCTAATCCCTGCGTTTGCCATTACGTAATTCATCGTAATTGCCGCATAGCCGTAGTTGGTGAAGGACTCAATGTCTTTTTCAACCGAAGCGCCGTCGTTAAGAACGTTGAACTTCGTCATTTTTTCTTCTTGTTCGTAAGAAATTGCTACGCCGTCGTTGGATTGCATACCGAAGGTGTTCTTATCGTTGAAGTTGACACCAGGGATCTGCGTTGCTTCGAATTCGTCGAATACGATGCTTTCAATCAAAATAGCGTTGTCGTTACCCAAGCTTTCGTAGGTAAGGGTCAACGAGGAAAGGAATCCGTTATAGTTGTCTGCACCGTAGAAGTTAATCTTATATTCGGTAACCTGCGTGTCGCGAGCGTTGACCGTGAAATCATAGGAAGCCGTACGACCGTCGTGGTTCTTATACGTCAACTTCAAAACGGACGCGTAACCGAAGTTTCTCAAACGAATTCTCAACGTGGAATATACGTCCAAGTTAATCAATTCGTCTTTGTTCGTCAATACACCGGTTGTTTCGTCATACTTAGGCTTTACAGCAGAGAACATCAATTTTGCGTTCGTTGCACGGAAGCCCGCCGTAAAGAGCAACCCTTCTTTCTTGTTGTACAAGGTTACGTTGTCGGTTGCCGCGCTTTCGCTTATTTTACCAAGATCCTTCGGGAAAATCCAACCGTTAACCGATTCTTGCGCATCCGCAGCCGCTTTAATTTCTTCCGCGCTGTCGTTTTCCTTCCACGCTTTGATTTCAGAGCTGTCTTCCGTCGTTACGTACGTATCGTCTTTAACACCTTCAATCGATTTAATCAACAAGATGTTCGACAAGTCTTTTTCGTCTACCGATTGATACTGTGCCTGAATACCAAGGGTGGTAAAGTCGTATGCGTTGCCCCAAAGAGAGGTGCCGTTAAACACGGATTCTTTCGCAAAGTCAAGCGTAATGGTTACCCAGTCGTCGTTTTCATCCATGTTCATTTCCGTAGGCTTGAAGTCATAACGTACCGCAGCCGCTTCGCTGAAGAAGTTCTTGTCTACGGGATTTTGATCTTCATAACGAGCTACGAAATAGAACTTCAAAGCGTTTGCGCCGCCAAGGTTTTTAAAGGTAACCTTTACTTTCTGCGAAGAGGTAAGGTCTACCGTTACGTAACGCAACATTGCACGAGGGTCAAGCGACGTCGAATAACCGAAGTTAATCTTTGCATAGTCGCCGTCTTCCACATACTCGATTTCCCCTGCTTTCGAACCCATACCGCCTGCCGCGTCCATCGTGAAACGGCTTGCAATAAAGTCGGCGTCGAAATAGAATTCGTCGCTGCGGTGGATATAGATCTTCATGTTTTCCGTTACGGGCGCACCTTCTACAATTTCTTCCGTATAATCGGGGGAAGTGAAGAAGCCGTTGCTGCGATAACCGTCCGAAAGATCGTGCATCAATTTAAGGGGTTTCCCCTCTTCGATTTTATCTTCATACATAGGTTTATCGAGCGCATCGCCCAAATAATACTCGATTAAATAAGTATTCGACCACTTTGCATACAAGGTCATATCCTTCTCTACCGTATCGGTAAGGAAGTTCCATGCATCCGTGTATTCGGGGTCTTCATACCAACCCGTAACCTTTGCGTTGTTGGGATTAGCACCCGTTACAACGACGATAGGTTTCATCAAGGTTTCACCCTTTTCTACGACCTGGTCCATAATGTTGTTCGTCTGCAAATCGGTGCAGGTTTCAAACGTTACGGTACAAGTCGTTGCCGCGGGAGGGGTATCAGGCTCTTCTTCGCCACAAGCAACCATAACGGAAAGCCCGAATACGGTCGCTGCTACACCAAGTAGCCATTTTCTCCATTTTTTCATCCTTTTTCTCCTAATTCTTATTTTTTAATATCGTCAATCTCGACGATAACCTTTTCTTTTCTAGACTTTTCTGCCGCAAAAACGCAAAGATGTCCGTTAACCGAGTCTTCCAACTTGGTAATAGAAACCGAACTGCGATCGCCGTTGTAGTACGCAACGAGATCGTGCATAATCGCGAAGTCGCCGCCGTTGTGCCCGCCAAAGCGCGCATTGCTGATAACTTCGTCTTTTACGCTAACCGTTTCTTCCGTACCGCTAAACGAACCGTCGATATATCTGCGGATAACGAATTCGTCTTTTTCCAATTGACCTTCCACTTCCCCTTTCGTTCCCACGATGTGCAGATATCTGCCCGCACGGATTGCGCCGCCGGTAAGGGTGAACGTACAATTCGACCCGTTCTTAAAGGAAACGATAACGTTCTGTCTATCTACCAAGTCGCCAAGGTTGTCGTACGCACATTTGCCGTAGACGTCCTTTTTCAAGAATTCTAACTTCTCTTCGTCCGTAATTTCGTCCAAGGGTTTATTGAGACGATCCCACGTCAAGAAAGGCATTGCGTCCATTTCCATATGCAACTTGATTGCCGAATAAGGGCAGTCGCGTTCTACTTTACACTGATGGCAATATTCGCTTGCGCCCTCGGGTTTCTTATTCTTGACGAATTGCGCACGCGTACCGAAACTGCAAACGCGTTCGGGTTCGGTTGCGTTGTTCATCCAGCACATAAGGTCGAGGTCGTGGCAGCATTTTGCCAAAAGGAACCCCGATCCGCAAGCCGCTTCACTGTTCCACTTTCCGCGGGTATACGAGGTAAGATAATGCGCGATGCAAACGTGTTCGTTCATTTCCATCGTCATAATTTCACCCAGTTCGCCGCTTTGAATCAACTTTTTCACCCTTCTATAATAAGGGGTGTAACGCAAAACGTGCGTAACGAATACCTGACAGCCTTTTTCCTCTGCCACTCTCTTGATATCCATCAACTGCTCCGCGTTGGGAACGATGGGTTTTTCCATCGCCATATCGTAGCCTGCGTTTAAAATTTCAAGCGCCGTTTCGTAATGGATATGATCCATCGTTGCGTTGATCACGAAATCGCAAGCGATTTTCTTTTCCTTAAACGCAGCGAAATTGGTAAACAGTTGATCGTCGGAAAGATTGTATCTTTTCTTCGCTTCCGACAATTTAAACTCGTTGGGGTCTACGATTGCAGCAATCCCTAACTCATCAGGGCAGTCCAACGAATAATCCGCGTATACCTGTCCACGGTTGCCGTATCCAACGACAACCACCCAACGTTTCTTAACCGCCGCCTGTGTTTTTGGTTGTTCAACTTTACTTTGTTCCATTGTCTTATATTCTCCGTTCGTGCCGTCTGTCTTATATTTTTTCAGCACTCTGTAATACGTTTCCATACTGTTAAAACCGCAGCGCAAAACGATCTCTTTAAGCGTGTACTTTTTCTCCATCAGTCTCTTGTTTTCCAAGACCTTTCTAATACGGATCCTATTGACGTACTCGTTTAAATTGATCCCCGCCATGCGATTAAACAGCGCGGAAAAATAATTTTCGCTATAACCGAATTTTCTTGCCAAAACCGGCAATTTTAAATCCTCACCATAATTTGTTGAAATATATTCGCTGACCTTTATGAAAAATTCTTTGTTTGAATTTTTCTCTTTCTTGCGAAGCAACGAACTATTATACAAAATCCCCATCATCGAATTGACGAAACCGCGCTTTTGCAGATTGTTGAAAGTCGAAAATCTTTCATACGAATCGGTGATCAGCTTCATCAACTCCGCCATAACTTCACTGGTAGGATGCAGGAAATTATTAAACTCCGTTTTATCGTCGATAATATGCGAAATATATTCTTTCCCGATTACCAAAATATACGCGGCGGCGTTGCCGATATATTCGTAATGGTGCGAATCGTAACTGTTCACAAGGAAGATTTCCCCTTCCCCGATCTTTTGTATGCGATTGTTTACCATGCAGCGCATTGACCCGCGATAAACGACCAAAACCTCCAGACTTTGGTGTACGTGCAAACCCGCAAAACGGTACTTTGCCGCAGCCATGTCTGGAAAGTTCTGGAAGTAGATATAATCGGGCGCGTCTGCGCTCTGTTCATACCAATTATCTTTTCTCAAAGTTTTATCCCCGCTGCGAAATCGCCACTACTGAAGAACTTCATACTGATTGCCGACGTGAAGATAAGAGGAATACCCGACAAGATATACATTGCGTACATTGCACCCTTTGCCGAATCACCATAGCCTGTTTGACCAGCAGCAAAAACACCTTGCAATCTATGCATGGTAGGCATCAAGAGTTGATTCTCGCTCATGATAAGGCTGGGCCAGAGGTAATCGTTGTAAAGCGAGCCGAACGTACCCACGAACTTATAAAGAATAATCGGGAATGCAAGAGGACCAGTCAAACGGCAAAGGATTTGTAAATCGTTTGCGCCTTCAATCTGCGCACTCTCGTAAATCGATTTCGGTTGTTGACCGAAGAAGGTTCTAAAGAGGAACAACGCACCGACCTGACCACCTGCAATATTGGGAAGCAAATACCCGATATAGGTATCGGCAAGGCCCAATGTGTTTTTCATAAACGGTACCAAGATAGGCATACCCATGATGGAAGGCAACATCATGACCGCGATAAACGTCAAGAAGATCCCTTCCTTGAAATGGAATTCTTTATACGTAAAGATATAACCAAGGATAGCCCCGATGATACAGTCGAGCGCGCCGCCAATAAGAGCGAGTATAATCGTTGTTACAAAATATGGAGAAATACCATTTTCATCAAATACAAGATTCCCGTAATGCCCCGACCAAGCTATACTGAAATTTGCCTTGAAATTTGAACCGAGCGTTTCCCACTTCGGGAGAGCGAAAATATTGTATTCGATTTCCCCACTGGATTTAAACGCGTTGAGGTAGGTAATGAAGAGCGGAATCAAACAGAAGATAACGCAGATCGTTACCCAAACGGTAATGATGACCTGAACGTGCAATTTATCCGAGCTTTTTAACGCTTTTTTCATAATTACACCTCCAATTCCTTTTTCTTTTTACGCAGATTAAAGACAGTTGCCCCAAACAGGAAGACAAACAATACCGTTGCGTATGCCGAAGCTCTACCATAATTATTGCCACTCATTAGCGTATACATCTCGTAAATCGGCGTCCCTGTATCAGCTTTACCTTGCGTAACCATATGTATACGCCCAAAGTTTTGTACCGACGCGATAAACGTCATAATGACAACGTATTTGATCTGCGGGAAGATAAGCGGGATATCAATGAAGATAAACCGTTTCATAACGGTAATCCCGTCGAGTTCTGCCGCTTCGTAATAGCTATCGGGCACGTTCATCATTGCACCGTAGAAGATAAGGTACGACCCTACGTACGGGAATCCCATCAAAATCAACGACCAAAGAGCCAATCCCTTTTTCTCCAAGAATTGCACCTCCGAATTGAACAGCGTATTTAAAACACCATTCGCACCGTAGATACCCTCCTTCCATATAAGGGTGGTTGCCAAACCGGGGATAATGCCCGGGATAAAGAGCAAGGTTCTCATCAAGCCCGAATATTTTCTGTTGCGCATAATCGTCAAGCAGAACGCGAAAATAAGCGGAGGTACTAGCGCCGTAACAAGGTCCATTCCCAAGAAAATGAACATATTTCTAAATTCTATCCACGCCCCGCTAAATACTTGTTCATAGTTCCGGAAGTCATTCCAAATTCTTGTCGGTTTTTCGTCTGTATAGTCGTAGAAAGACAAGGAAATGGAGCCTACTGCAGGATAATAACAGAACATACCAAGCAGCACGAGCGAGAAGGAGAACACGGCGTAAATACCCCAATGTTTCTTAAACCCGCGCGCTACGTCGATAACGTACGCAAGCCAGCGTTCGCTACGCATACAGCCG
>JAZUCW010000050.1:0-1996 GCA_045639305.1 Candidatus Scatosoma sp. | reverse complement strand
TTATCATTATCGTTATGGCGGTACCTGAGGGGTTGCCGCTCATGATAGCCATCGTATCGGCGCAAAATATGGGTAAGATGTTGAAAGACAACGTTTTGGTTAGAAAAATTTCCGGCATCGAAACGGCGGGCAGCTTGAATTTGCTGCTTAGCGATAAGACGGGTACGATTACCAAAGGGCAGCTTGAGGCGGTCGTGTTCGTGGACGGGAATTGTAACGAATATAAGGGCTATGAGTCTCTTCCTACGGAGATTGCAAGACAGTTCTCTGTTGGCGTGCGCTATAATTCGGGCGCGGTTATTACGGGCGAGGGCGAAGAAAAACGCGTCGTCGGCGGCAACGCTACCGAACGCGCGCTGTTGCAGTTTGTAATGAACCACGAATGTAACGCAAAAGTCAACGTGGTAAGCAGTATTCCGTTCAACAGTAAAAATAAATACTCGGTGGCGGTTGTCGAGGGGGATTTGCAGACGACCTTGATAAAGGGCGCGCCTGAAAAGCTGCTGAAGAACTGCAAGTATTACTATAATGAAAAGGGTGAAAAAGTACCCTTTGACAAAGCGGCGGAATTGGACGCAAAGTTGGACGAACTTGCGGGAAGAGCCATTCGAGTTTTGGCGCTTGCGACTTCGGAAGAAAAGCCGGACGAAGCGAGCATGGCGTTGCCTGGCGGGGACTGGACCTTCCTTGGCTGCGTGGGGATTCGCGACGAAGTCCGTCCCGAATCGGTGGCAGCGCTTGCGCAGGTACACGAAGCGGGCGTACAAGTCATTATGATTACGGGCGATAGAAGGGAAACGGCGGCGGCGATTGCCAAAGAAATCGGCTTGGTCAAAACGGACGAGGATATCGTGTATACTTCGGACGATTTGGCGTTGATGTCCGACGACGAATTGAAAGAGAAATTGCCTTACGTGCGCGTCGTGGCGCGTGCGTTGCCTAGCGACAAGAGCCGATTCGTTCGCCTTGCGCAAGAGCTTGACCTCGTCGTGGGTATGACGGGGGACGGCGTTAACGACTCGCCTGCGTTAAAGCGCGCGGACGTCGGGTTTGCGATGGGCGGCGGTACGGAAGTTGCCAAGGAAGCGAGTGAAATCGTGATTTTGGACGATAACTTCCACTCGATTGAAAAGGCGGTTTTGTACGGCAGAACGATTTTTAACAATATCCGAAAGTTTATTATTTATCAGCTGACCATCAACGTGGCGGCGGTATTGATTTCCTTTATCTGTCCGTTGATTGGGTTGGAGAATCCGCTCTCGATTATGCAGATTCTTTGGATTAACCTCATTATGGACACACTCGCAGCGCTTGCGTTCGGCGGCGAACCTGCTTTGAAACGGTATATGGAAGAAAAACCCAAACGCCGAGACGAGCCGATTTTGAATCGATATATGCTTATCTCTATTTTGACGGGTGCGTTGTGGGTATTCGCGTTCGGGCTTTTGATGTTGTTGACGCCGATTGCGGATATTTTCCGCGATAATTCGCGTCTTTTGACGGGGTATTTCAATTTCTTCATTTTCGCGGCAATCTTTAACGGATTTAATACCCGTACGGAGAAATTTAACATTTTCGAAAACATCAAACGCAACAAGGCGTTCTTGTTTGTGATGGGGTTGATTCTCGTTGCGCAGGTGTTCATTACCTATATCGGCGGCAAAGTGCTTGGGTGTTATGGATTAAATCTCCAAGAATGGGCGGTCGTGTTGGCGGGCGCGCTGGTGATGATTCCCATAGACCTTGTGAAAAAAGCGATTTTGAAGGTCGGGAAATAAAACGAATACGAAAAAAGGAGCGAGGGGATCGCTCCTTTTTTAAAATGAAAAGCGCGGGCGTGAACCTGCGCTTTTTGTTGCAAAAAACAATTATCTGTTTTCAAAAATCAAATGGATTCCCATGTCTTGGATCAGCTTGCAAGCCGTCTTTACGCGGCTGGGCTTGTATTCCTTGACGATATGCCCGTCAAACCCGACCAAGTCGGAGGCCAAGCGGT
>JAZUCW010000049.1:0-19423 GCA_045639305.1 Candidatus Scatosoma sp. | reverse complement strand
TAAACGATATCGCCCGTGATGATAATCAAATCGGGGTTAGTTTGCTGGACCGTTTCGCGTATGTACTGATAGCAGTTTTGTTCCACTTTATCCGTTGCCCAAAGCACCTTATCCACACCCGTACGGCCAGGGCGAGCCTGCGCCGCGTCGATAATCTGCGGGTCGGTGAGGTGCAACACGACAGGGTCGCGTTTTGCGTCCACTTCTACCGTAAAGTCGACAAGTTCGATTGCCTTTTCGTCGTTCGTTTTGCTCGTGGGTTGTTCTTCGCTGCCGCAAGCTGCAAAGGAAAGCGCCAGCATACCACCAAGTAAAATTGCTGCCAATTTTCTCATTTTTTTTCTCCTTTTTCAAGCCACCGTGTATGAGATGAAGGGGTTATACCCAGTCGCTCCAGTCAATTTCACCGCCCGCATTTTCGCAAAGATAGATATACGGGTTTTTAATCGAGCCGTCCTTTTTGGAAAGAGGGATTACCGTACCGCCGATCATCGGGATATAATCACCGCCAGAGGGTTTTCCCGTCGAGCCGACGACTTCGCCCGTCAATCTGTTAAACCAATTAATTTGGTCGTACGCCGAGGATTTTTGACCAAACTGCACGCGGATACCTTCGTATACGACGCTGCCACTGTTCACGTGTTCGTGTCCAACGAAAACGGAGTCCACGCCAAGTTGTTGCATATTATACCAAACATCGTAGTTGTCGTCCCAACCGCCGACGTTATAGCCCATATAACCGAAATCCCCCCACACTCTTTCAGGGTGCAAATCGATATTTACCGAGCGGGAAGAGCTGAAATAAGATGCAAACGCGTCCTTGAAGACTTCCTGCGGAATATGGTATGCAAAGGAGTATTTCGTATCTTTCGACAGCTCTTTAATCTCCAAAATCTGCTGGGTATACCAAGCGATTTGGTCGCTGGCAAAGCCTGCCGATTTCTGCGAGTGTCCGTTCATCATCGTTTCGTTGCTTGCCGCGGCGTAGCTGTTCGAATCGAGCATATAGAAAACGCGTTTTAATTTACCGCCCTGCACGATACCGACCGAATAGTTGCCATTGCCCGTCAATTCTTTTTGGTCGAACAAGCAGTTCTTTGCGTTGGTATATTGTTCGCACTGCCAATCGACGCCCTTGGTCGTTTCCGCGTCGTGGTTGCCCATAATCGGCGCCCAAGGAATATCAAAACTTTCCATAAATTCAACGAAGTCAATCAACGCCGTGCCCGCGTCGTCGAACTGTCCGTAAATAATATCCCCCGTCATAATAATCAAATCGGGTTTGGTCGCTTCGATCGTTTCTCTTATGTACTGATAGCAATTTTCTTCAACCGTGTCCGTCGCCCAAATCGTGTCCAAAGTACCTTGCAAACGATCGGGATAGCGTTCTTGCGCGGCGTCGATAATCTGCGGGTCGGTAAGCTGTAACACGATAGGATCCCGCCCCTCTTCTACCTCTACCGTAAAGTCCACGAGTTCGATTGCCTTTTCGTCGTTCGTTTTGCCTTTGGGTTGTTCTTCGTCGCCGCAAGCGACGAGCGAGAGTGCAAACGTACCGCCAAGTAACAATGCAAGCGCCTTTTTCATTTTTATATTTTTTCTCCTTGATTTTTTATCGTTTTATAAAATATCCCATTAGGATTTTTTCTTCTTTTTCGCGAGTTTTCGGATCGAAGTACGATGTTCTTCTCCCGAAAAGAGCCTTGCAAGGTTTTTATGATGGGCACACCAAGTTAAGATATTGATTGCCAAAATCATCAACAAAGCCCATACCAGGTACGGATTGAACCCTGTTTCATAGCGCAAAATAAACACGGCGCATTGAAAAATGCTAAACCCCGTTACCCCTAAAAGAGAACCCAAAGAACCCCATTCGGTAAGGAAGATAAACAGCACCAACCCCCAAAGGCAGAAAAAGCCGATGGGCAGCCAGCCGATCCAATCGCAGCTTAAACAAATCCACAAAAGCCCCAAGGTCGAGGCAATCCCCTTGCCACCCTTAAAGCCCATCGTCGCAGGGAAGATGTGCCCGATAATAACGCACAGCCCACAAAGATACCGCGTGATATCCGATACGATAAAGTCCGTACCCGCAAAAGTGGAATGACGATAGATATAATAGGAAATCAAAGCGGGAATCCCACCCTTTACCGCATCGCAGATAAAGGTAATCAGTCCGATTTTCAAGCCGAATTCTCGGCTCATGTTCATCGTCCCAGGGTTGCCGCTGCCGATTTTCGTAATATCGCGTTTTTTGAATTTGGAGATGACAAACGCAAAATTAAAACAACCGATAAAATAGCAAACGATTGCGATAAGTAAAAATTGCCACCAGCTTTGAGAGAAATAAAAGGTTTTCATAATCTTAACAACTTAAAAATATTTTTTAAAATTCTTTAACGACCGAGCGGTTACACGACACGGGTTAGATGCGAGCAGCAACGCGGGATGCATCCAGTCTTATCTATCCTTCCACCGACCTGCGACGTTTCCTTTCGGTTACGCGGGGCGGGTTAGATACGAGCAGTTCAAGGCGCCGTGAGGGCGCGTACCGATAGTACGTAACCGAACGGCAACGATGAAATGCGAAGCATATAACACGTCTCTTTATAACCAAAGAATATTGGTAACGGAAAACTCCATCTCCTCGCCCAAACTGTCAAATACGAGCGCGCTGCCGAGATAGAAATTTTCCAAGGGTTTTCCCGTCGAGCCTTTAAAATCGGCGGCTTTTAAAATGATACGTTTCCATTTTCCGCCCCCTCGCAAAGGCACGATGCAGGTATACCGCTCGTCGCCCGTTTCCAAGTTCGCAACCTCGATAGACACCTCGATTTCTTGGTCGGCTTTTCCGTAAACGTCAAATTCGAGCAAAGCGTTTTCCATCGGGATATATTTCGGCGAGCTGATTTTATACGTCTTGATACCGCTGACCGAGTACACCCCTTGGATATCCCCGTAGCCTAAGGAATTTTTAGGCACACTCTCTTTTTCAAGAAAAATTCCGCCGATAGAATATTCTTCATGGTCGGCAATTCCAAAACAGTCAAGGTCGCCGCCTGCGTAAATTTTACGGCTACGCACCGCCGCGGGATTGTAATTGGAAAGGCGTTTCGCCGTAATCTTCGACGTTACGCGGAACCCGTTGATATATTTGGCGTAGGCGTACACAAAGACGGCTTTTGCCCCTGCGAAAGGCTGTACTACGTGAGAAATTCTGCCGTCTTTTACCGCTCTTCCGTCCGTTTTAAAAACACAACGCCAATCCCGATAGGTAGAACGGGTCGTAACGTCTGCTTCGGCGTAATAAATCCCTGCTTCGTCCAATAACCCCTCTTTGTCGCATTCTACGAAAATCTCCACGCCGTCCGTGCTTTCTTCCAACCGCACGTTTAAAGTGTCGGGGATATAAATTTCTCTGCCCTTTAAATTCTTTTCCAAAAACAGATCCATATCCCGAAGTGCGTTCGGACCGATACACGCACCCGTGTCCAACGAATACACCAACGCGTTTCCGTCCGTGTTGCCGATACGAGAATAGGTATCGTATGCCCTGTCGCAATCGAATTGCGTATCCCGTAAAGCGCACAGCATTAATACGGGGCATTTTACGTACGGCGCGTACGATTGCGCCTCTGCCGAGGCAATATAACGATGCCGATCGTCGCTGAGGTTATGCGCGATGTTATCTCCGAATTTAGCAATATGCAAGAAGGAATGCCAGCCCGCCGCATTGACGGGAATACCACACTTAATATCCGGCGAGAGCATCGTATGCCAAGCAATTTCACCGCCCTTACCAATCCCTACGACGCCGATCGTTCCTACTTCTTCTCTCGATTTGAGGTATTCGACGGAATACAGTGCTACGTACGTCCATTCGAACCAAGTCGTTTTATCCGCTTCCAAATCCCGCATCGAAGAAAGCCCTTGGGCTTGTTCGTAATTCCCATAAGCCAAGGAAGGGGGATATACGGTACGCAAAACCCCGTCCCCGTCCTCTTTCATTTTCCCCGAATAGTCAGGCATTAAAACGGCGTAGCCTCTGTTTGTAAAATAGGCGATGGTTTCCTCGTCCACAGGTTTCCCCGCATCCGCCAACAACAAAATCGTAGGTTTTTTCCCCTCGCCGGCAGGGCGTACGAAACGGGCGTAAATACGTACGCTGCCGTCCTCTACCGCATGCCCCGAATAGGAAACGTGAGCATAGCGTTTTCCGTCCTCCTCTTCAATCGCCCATTCGCTTGCGCCAAGCGGATTTTTTAAATTGTACTTTTTCCATAAGGAAATTGCGCTTACAATCGTTTTCATATCCACAAATCCGTTTTTTAGATTTTAAAATCTCTCCATGCGCACGCGCGAGCCGTGGCTCTCGTTTGCGCCAATTACCAATATTTTATTATCAATGCGGTGTTTCAGTTCTTCTACGTGCGAAATCAACCCCACCGTCAGATTTTGCTTTCCAAGCTTTCCAAGTACGTCCATAACCGTATCGACCAGCTTTTCATCCAAAGTACCAAACCCCTCGTCCAAGAAGAAAAATTCGATGGGGCGCAAGGATTTGATACAAATCGCCGCCGACAAGGACAACGCTAAGGATAAGGACACGAGGAAGGTTTCGCCGCCCGACAAAGTCTTTACCGACCGCAAGTTCCCTCCGTCTAAGTTATCGCCTACCTTAAAGTCTTTGTCGTATTGCAGAAAATATCTCCCGCCCGTCAAGGAAAGCAGCGTCTTGCTTGCGCTTACGCAAACCTCTTGTAAATATTCCGAAGCGATAAATTCGAGAAATTTATTCCCCTTTAACAAGTTTTTCAACTCTTCACAGGTCCTCTTTTCCTTCTCGCCCTCTATCAAATCTTTTTCAAATTTCTTATACCGTTCGTGCAGTTCCGTCAAGCGATTAAAATCGGACTTTTTCGCAGCGAACTCGCCGTACAAACGCTCCCGTTCCGTTTTCGCCAAGGAAAAGCTTTCTTTTGCCTTGATGAAATCGTCGTCGTTAAAATCCGCAAAGGTCTTTTCATCCGTTTCCTCGCAAATCTTTTGCAAAGCCGCGTAGCTGCGGAAAAATTCGGCACATTCTTCTTTGACCTTATTGCCATCCCCAAGCCGTTGCAACAGCGTTTTCGCCTCGTCCACGGAAGAAAATCCGTTGTCTTGCAACGCGGTTTGCAAGCTCGTTTCCAACGCTCTTTCCAAAGAAACGCATTTTTCGTAAAGCCCTTTTTGCTTTTCCATTTTTGCAAACCAAGCGTTTCGTTCCTCTTGCGCGATATTTACGCCCGCTTGCGCGCTAGCACGCGCCTTTTGCAGCGCGTTTAATTCCTTTTCAATCTCCGTCAACTGTCCAAGGGCGTTAATTTCCGCAGCTTTTGCCTCTGCCGTCTCCAAAGTCTTCTTATAGATTGCGCCCTGCTCTGCCAAGGCTTGCTTTTTCGTTTCGTTCGCCTCGTAGTCGCGTTTGCGCTTTTCCACCTCTTCGAGCTGGGATTTTAACAGTTTCCGTTTCCCCTCCGCCAGCTTGAACGACGCCTGCAACTGCGCCATATCGAGCGTTTTCTCGTCGGTACGACGGGGGGTGTATTTTTGCAACAAAACCGCAATTTCTTCTTTCGTTTGAGGAAACTTTTCTTGCAAAATACGCAAATCCTTTCTAAACTCGGCGTAGCTTTCCCCAAAAAACAAGTCCTTGCAATTTCGAAAAACGTACTGCAGCAAACTTTCGTCCGCGCCCAATTCGTCTATTCTTTTTTGCAAACTTCTCAACTCTTCCTCAAAATTTTCCTGCGGACAGAGTTTGCATAATTTTCTATATTCTTCACGGGCGGTGTCGTAGAGTTTTCTTGCTTCCTTTTCCGCATCCAACTCCTTTTGCCCGTTTTTGACCTTGTCGAGCGCCAAAGAAACCCGAACGATTTTTTCTTCGAATTCCCCCTTTTCTAAAGCAAGCTTTGCTTCTTCAAGCGCTTTCGTTTTTCTCTCGTAATTCTCTTTTGCCTGCGAAAAGTCCCTTTCCGCGTTCGCTTTTTCCTTTCGGTTATTCTCCACGGCGTTCGCCTCTTTCAAGACCGCCTGCGCGTAAGGGTACCGTTCTATCTCGGCTTGCTTTTTCTGCATTTCCTCAACGCGGGAATTTAGCAAGGCAAGCTGGCGTTTCGTTTCCTCATACGCCGTCTTTTGTTTCTTTACCTCGTTTGCGTTCTCGTGTGCCTTTTCTGCCGTTTTTAAAACCGATTCCGCCTTTAAAAACAACGCTTCCGTCTCTAAAAGCTCCTTTTCCTTTGCCGAAAGGTTTTCCGCTTTTCCCTCTTCGGTTTCCCCCATTTTTGCCTTGACGAGATTTACGTTTTCCTCTGCGGCAAACGCCCTTGCGCTGACCGCTTTAAACAGCCGTTCCCCGTACTTTTCCAAATCAAAAAGACGGGAAACCAGTTTCACCCTATCCGACGGCGTCGCCTTGACGAGCGCCGCAAAGTCCCCCTGCGGCAGGGCGATACAAGTTTTGAAATCGGCAAAGGTAAGCCCGATAATACTTTCCAAACGCTCGTTGACGTCCTTCGTTCCCTCGGCAAGCGCCAACAATTTCTCCTCTTGGTATTCGTATAAAAAGGCTTTTGCCGTATTGTTTTTTCTTTTTCTCTCCCGCTTGACCCGATAGGTGTGCCGAACGCCGTCCGTCACGAGTTCGAAATCGAAAATCACGTACGCCGAGTCAAGTTTATAGTTGATACATTCGCTAAAATCGCTACGCTCAATTTTTCCGTACAGCGCCAGATGGATACAATCAAGCAAAGTACTCTTCCCACTGCCCGTATCCCCGAAAATACCGAACACGCCGCCTGCAAGCAAACTGCGGAAATCGATTTCCGTTTTTTCCGAAAAACTGTTAATTCCGCAAAATTCTAAATAGACGGGTTTCATGGCATCCTCCTTTTTTTATTCTTTTTCCGACGTTAAAGCAAGCGTTTCTAAGTACAGCCGCTTGATTTCCGCCTTGGGTTCTACGCCGTAGTTGGCTTTGTAAAAGGCGTCGAAAAGTTCTTCATCGGACAAGCCTTTACGGGATTGAAATTGCAAAGTATCGTCGGTGCGCACTTCGGCAAGCAGGGAAACGAGGTTTTCGTTCGCCGCGAGCGCCGCCGCGTCTTGCGAGGCAAGCGGTTCGGTTAAAAACAAGCGCAATTCGATATGGTTGTTGGGGTATTGCCCCAATAGCGCAAGCGCCGCCTCTACGCCGTCCGCTTCCAAACGAATCAGTTTTTTCCCTTTCGTCAAAGGCACGTCTTTTAAAGCGCTTATCCCCTCTTTCGTCAAGTCGAATATTTTCACGCTCTTGTCCGCAACCTCGTCGAAAGCGTACTGCAAGGGCGAACCGCTATAATAGCAATGCCCCTTGCCCATGTGTTGTTTTTTATGTAAGTGCCCCAACGCGATATAATCACAAGCAGGCAAAGCCTCTACCGGGATTGCCCTCGCGCCACCAAGGTCGATTTCTCTTTCCCCCTCGGACACAGCGCCGCCCGCTACGAACAGGTGCGACATAAACACCGACGGCAAATTATCTACGTTTTCTGCTACGCCCTGCGCAATCCATCTTTGCATTTGTTCTACGTAGGAAAGCTCGGATTTTTCTTCCTTAAAACGGGCTTCGTTGGGATAGGGCAGCGTGGACACGAAAATCCTCTCCCCTGCCCCGTTTTCAAATACTGCGTACCCTTTCCCCGACGAGATCGGACGGGTTCTTCTCTGCGTTTCAGCCAAGGAAATTTCCCGCCTTGCGTTGCCGACGATAAAGATCCCCTGCCGCTCGGCAAGAGGCGCAGCCGCCGAAAGACGCACGCCGTCGTCATGGTTACCGCTGATAATCAATACCGCGCGGTCGTTGCCCGCCAGATTTTTTACTTTTTCAAAAAAGAGTTCTTCCGCTTCCGCACTCGGAGTATACGTATCAAAGATATCCCCTGCAATTAAGACGAGCTCGATATTTTCCGTTTCGCAAATCGCTGTGATTTCGTCCAAAACCTCCGCTTGCTCGTCCAAGCGTTCGCGCGAGAATAATCGTTTTCCGATATGCCAATCGGACGTATGTAAAATTTTCATCGCCCGACCTCCCGTGCGTTTTCTTTTTCTTTTTTTGAAAATCTTGTCAAAACGTCTTGCTTTTGTTGAAAAAAAAGGATATAATAAACATACCCGTTTGCAAGAGGGTATAAACACCTATACTACCTTATTATACAACATTTCTTTTAAGAAAGCAAGAAAACGAGGAAAGCAGGAGAAAAATTTTTCCTATTTTACACATTCTTTTTCTTAAAAATAACAGGTTTTTTATGGCTTTTTGTTCCTTTTCGAAAGATTACGACACGGCGTGTACGATAATCGAAAACAAATTCATTACAAAATATCTTCCCGACGTGGACGGATTTGCCGTAAAGGTATACCTTTACGGACTTTTTCTCTGCCAAAATACCGACAGCGATTTTTCCCTGCGTTCGATGGCGGAAGTCTTGAAAACGGACGAAGAAAAAATCAAACAAGCCTACTCGCTTTGGGAAGATTACGACCTTGTTCAAATTCTTTCCCAAGAGCCTTTTACTTTGCAATATCTGCCCGTTCGTTCGGCAATCGGAAAGGCGAAGAAAATCCATTACGAACAGTACGCCGATTTCAACAAAGAACTGCAGCGCAAAATGCAAAAAGTCGGCAAATTTATTTCCGCAGGGGATTATATCAAATATATGCGGTTTTTGGAAGAAAACACCATGCAGCCGCAGGCGTTTTTGTTGATTGCCGAATACTGCATCAACAAGCAAGGCGCGTCCGTTTCCCCTTCGTATATCTTCAATAAAGCCAAAAAATTGATACAAAAGGGCAAAACCACCTACGACCAAGTAGAAAAAGAACTGTCCAATTATAACGCCAACGAGGGAAATATCCTTGCCGTTTTCTCCGCGCTTTCTATTTTGCGCACGCCCGACGAAGCCGATTACTCGTTGTATGAAAATTGGCTGAGCAAAGGCTTTTCGCAAGATAGCGTTATCGCTGCGGCGAAAAAACAAAAACGGGGCAGTATGAATTCGCTCGATTTGACCTTGGGCGAGCTTGCCGAGAAAGGAAAGTTGGAAACGGAAGAAATTCAGCGGTATTTAAACGATCGAGAAGTGCTGGCAACCCTCACTTTCCGCCTTGGCAGAAAGCTGGGCGTAAAGGTGCAAAACCCCGCCCCCTATATCGACGAATACGTGGAAAAATGGTATCTCTACGGCTATGAAGAAAGCTCCCTTTTAGACGTTGCTTTGTTCTGTTTGAAGACGGAACGGGGGAATTTCGAGGCGATGCACGAGCTTGTGCAATCCCTCTTTAAAGACGGCGTCGTGTCTACGGAAAGCGTAAAGGAATTTTTGAAAGAGAAGAACGACGAATTAAAGCTGTTTATCAAAATCCAATCGATTTGCGGCGGAATTCGGAAAAACGCGGCGAACCTTTCCCTTATCCAAACGTGGCGTTCGTGGAATTTTACCAACGAAATGATTTTGGAAGCGGCAACGCGCAGCGCAGGCGGCGCAAACCCGATTCCGTATATGAACAAAATTCTTTCCGACTGGAAACAAAAGGGCGTTTTTACCGTTCAATCGATACCTGCCCCCGTCGTTTCCCCTTCCTCCACCCCTTCGCAAGGGTATATTAGCCCTGCAATCGAGGCGGCAAACGCCAAAGCCGACCGCGAACGCTATTATGCGGTTTTGCGCGAAAAGGCATTAACGAAGGCGGAAAAATTCGTAGCAAAAGCCAACGCCAACGAACGCTTTAAAGAGGTCGTAAAGGAACTGTCGAAAATGGAAATCTCCCTTGCAAAAGCCGAGGTTTTCGACCAAAGCCAGCTGCCCGCGCTCCAAAAACAAAAGGAAAACCTTTTATCGGAAAGAAAGGATATCTTGACTGCGCTTGGCATCGAGGAATCCCAACTCGTACCCCAATACGCCTGCAAACGTTGTTTGGATACGGGATTTTTACCCGAAGGCACGGCTTGTAATTGTTATAAAATCGAAAAATAAAATATTTAACCAAAAAAGGGGTAACGAAAATTTCGTTACCCCTTTTTGTATAGTAAAACAGCGCCGCGAGGGCGCTGTTTTTATCCAGTCTTACTTATTCCTTTACAACGGAATCCGAACCGTTTTCTTCCTCTCCGCCTTGTTCAGGGTCTTCTTCCCCAAAGTTATCGGGCAATTTGATAACCGTCGTACCGTAATCGGAGAAATTCCAGGTCGATTTTGCCGTATAGGAATATTCGCGATTTCCATCTTTGTCATAGACAGTTTCAGTCAAGGTACAGCTGAAATACTCGAGGTTCCCGTCTTCGTCGAATTTAACCTCCCCGTCTTTCATCGTGATATCGTCTCTGCAACCATCAACCGTTACCGTAACCTTGATTTCCTCTTCATTTACGTACACGCCGTCGTCGTATTCGTAATTATCACGACTTTCGAGCAAGGAAAGGAAAACTGCCGTGAACGCATTTTTCTGTTCGAGTGCGTCTTCTTCCGTAAAATAAACCTCGTCCGTTTCGCCAAACATCGTCATCGAACGGTACACCAAATCGTCGGCAATTTTTACCGTATGTACTTGCTTTTGCCCCATTGCTTCAATGGTATAATGCACGGTAACGTTGTCGAAATTCTCTTCTTTCAACGCCTCGTTCCATTCCGCCTCGGAAAACCCTTCTTCACACGCCGTCAACAACGCGCCCGCCGAAAAGGTAAAACACGCAGCCAAAATAAAAGTTAAAAACTTTTTCATAAAAACCCTCCAAAATTGTTGTTATTTATATTGTATCATACTTTTTTCATTTGTCAAGGGGTTTAGCTATCTTGCAAAATAATTTTTTGAGTATGTTATTGAAACACGCAACTTTAGGATATAGCCTGTTGCATTGAAATTTTCGGATTGATAGACAAGACTTGATGCAACGGAACGTTGCCTCTTCTCTGCGCCAACAAAAAACACACCCACGAGGGGTGTGTTTCGTTGGCGGAAGAGCATTTTGGCTTCGCCAAAGCTTCCTCGCTCGCCCACCCTCGCCCTTTATCCGCTACGCACTTTTTCTCGCTCGTCGCGCGACCCTCCGATACTTCGGACTTTCTTCAATCTCTTCTCTGCACCAACAAAAAACACACCCACGAGGGGTGTGTTTCGTTGGCGCAGAGAAGAGGATTCGAACCTCCGGTAAGCTTCAGACCTACACACGATTTCCAATCGTGCTCCTTAAACCACTCAGACATCTCTGCAATTGCCTATTTATATTACTGTATTTTTTTGAAAAAGGCAAGCGTTTTTATCCTACTTTGTGAAAAATCTTAAAAAGAATTTTTAAACCCCCGTCTTCCTTTCAAACGGGGGTTTTACTTATACTTGCGCTTGTTTTTCTTCCTTCTCTTCGTTAAACTGCATCTTCCCAAGCTCGTTACAACGCGCCACTAACTTGCTTGCAACCTCTTCTTTCGTTTCGCCGTTTGCCGTCAGCTCCGAATAGTACACGGGCTTGTCAATAATATACGTCAAATCCTTTTTACGGAAGTATGCAACGTAAATAGGAATATCAATCCCTTTCTTTTTACAGCTTTCCGCAAGCGCCATAAACCCAACGTGAAACCCCTCTAACTCCTCCAAATACCCGTTGGTCGAATCTTCGGGGAATATAACCAAATTCTTCCCCGCTTTCAATGCGTCCACACTTTTATGCAGCGTCGTCAGCAATCTCCCGTCTTTATAAGTGGGTATCAAATCCAACCCCCGATAGAAAAGATTGGTCAACGGGCTTGCTAGCAAACAGAACATCCTTGCCAAAAACAAATTCCAATGCTTTTTCTCGTGATAATACACACGGGTCTGGTATTTGTACAAATTCCTAAGCCCCGTAGCCATTTCGTGCGCTCCCCACATACAAACGGGCTTGTCTAAATACATCTCCAAAGAAAGCGGTGCGTCCGTACCCTCGTGATTGCTTAAAATTACTGCGCCTTTGTCAATCTTCTCGCCAAGATACACAAACTTCGGTTCTTTATACCGCCCTTTCATCATTTTCAGCAATATCTTGAACCACCATTTGCGCTTTCTAACGTTATTAATCTTCGACATCCCATACCTCAATTTCTTATCGTCGCCGAAATTATATCATACGTTTTTATGACAGTCAAGCTTTTAACAATATTTTTCACCAATTTGTCACAAAAAAATATGACAGCAACCGCGAGAAAGGGTTGCTGTCAACAATTTATTACTATTTACGCCAAAGTCGCTTTTGCTTCGCTTTGCGAGCCCGTGGGGTTTAAGATACTGTACCCAACGTTGATAAGATGGTCCGCAACTCTTTCCAATCTCGAAATATACGAGGAGAAATAGGGGCTGAGTTCCACCTTGCAATCACCTGCCGCCAAGCGGGTGTAATGTTTGGAAGAAAGCTCTTTCTTCAAGCCGTCCACTTCGTTTTCCAAAGCGGTAAGCTCGCCCAAATGCCCTGCGTCCAATTTATCAAACGCCGCAACGGAAATTTCGAACATCCGCAACACTTTGTCTTGCATTTCTTTTAATTCGCCAAGCGCCGTTTCCGAGAAAGATAAGTTCGTCGCCTGCATTTGCGAAGCGATTTCGCCGAGGTTTTCCGCATGATCGCCAACGCGTTCCAAGTCGTTAAGGACGTGGAAATACGCACCGATCGTGCGTTCGTTTTCGCCGCCGACAAGCGAGGTCAATTGAATAAGGTATCTCGTCAACGCCTTGTTCGTAAAGTTGACGATTTGTTCATTTTCCGTAATCGTTTCCGTGTATTTTTCCGCGTCGTCAGTGAGCGCTGTAAAAGCCTTTTCCAAATTTTCTTTGGCAACCGACGCCATATATTCGATTTCTTTCTTTACCTGCCCAAGCGCAACGTGGGGAGTTTTCAACAAGCGCTCGTCCACGAAACGGAGGTGTCTTTCTTCCTTTTCTTCTTTCTTCTTGTCGGGGATTACCTTTTCCGCAAGCCAAACGAGTTGTTTGATAAACGGCAACAAAAGGACGGTCGTCGTTACGTTGAAGATAACGTGGAACCAAGCAAGCTGCATTTCAGGTTTTGTTACAACCGATTGTAAAAGATTGACGACGGGGTCTGTAAAAATCCAAATAAACGCAGAAAAGACAACCGTACCGATAACGTTAAAGGTCAAGTGGATCAGCGCCGTACGCTTTGCGTTGGTGCTTGCACCAAGACACGCCAAGAGCGCCGTAACGCAGGTACCGATATTCGAGCCTAACACCAAGAACAACGCGCTGTCGAGGTTTAACGCACCCGCACCGACCATCGTAATAAACAAACCCGTCGCCGCAGACGAACTTTGAATCAAAGCCGTAAACGCAACACCGCAAAGAATCAAAAGCAAGGGGAAATTGATATTCGCAAACACTTTCGTTTGGAAGAAGACGTCAAGCCCCGTACCGTCAAAGGCGTCGCCCATGATATCGAGCCCGACGAAGATAAGCCCAAGCCCGCACAAAATTCCGCCGATTTGTTTCCATCTGTCCCCTTTGAGGAACATCATCATAACGCCGACAAACGCAAGCAACGACGCGTACAGCGTAATGTTTAACGATTTCAAGGACACCAAAATACCCGTTACCGTCGTACCGATATTGGCGCCCATAATAACCGAAGTCGCCTGCGCCAGGGTCATAACCCCCGCGTTTACGAACCCGATGACCATGACGCTGGTTGCCGACGAGCTTTGTATAATCGCCGTCGCCCCCGCGCCGACGCCGACCCCTGCAAAGCGGTTGGTCGTCAGTCTGCCGAGCATTCGTTTCATTCCCCCACCTGCGCTGCGCTCTAACCCGTTACCGAGCATATTCATACCCGAAATAAAAACGCCGCAGCCAATCAATAGCACTATCACTGCTTCTAAAATCATTTTGTTTTTCTCTCCTAATTTATTTCTTTCGTTTTTTCTCTCTTTTTCTATTTTTCTCCAATTCTAATCGTTTTTAGTATATCAAAATGCAGGGAAAAAGTCAACTAATCGAAAGCAACTTCTTGCAGGAGCTCCGCGGGCTCTTTTTTTGCTTTCAACTTCTCGCGCGCGGTGGCAAGCATCAATTTTAAGCGATTCTCTTGGTTGACTTTCGTAGCGGACGGGTCGTAGTCGATGGGGACGATGTTGACGTCCTCGTACAAGTCTTTAATCGCGCGCGCCGCGCCTTTCCCCACGATATGGTTAGGCAGACACCCAAACGGCTGCGCGCAGACGATATTCTCCGTCCCGCTTTCGTAAAGCGCCAACATTTCCGCAGGAATCAACCACCCCTCGCCCATTTTCACGCCTTGGTGGATCACCTTGTCCGCGCAAGCGCGAAGATATTCAAAGTCGTGCGGGGGCTCGAAACCGCCCTCTTCAAAAATACGGATAATTCCCCGTTGTACACGGAGCAAAATTTTATATACGAGCTTGTAGATAAACGCCGACGTTTTGTTTTTGCCGTACAATTTGCTATCGTTGATCGTATTGACGATACAATACATTACGAAATCCATCAACGCAGGGACTACGGGTTCGCAATCCTCCGCGTACAGGAATTTTTCCAAGCCCGAATTGGCGAGCGGGGAGTATTTTACGTAGATTTCACCAACGATTCCCACCTTGACTTTCTCCGTCTTCACGCGCGGGATTGCTTTGAAATCTTCCACCAGATTTTTAACGACTTTTTTATACTTTCTATACCCGTGTTTACAAACGACTTTTTGCACGTAAGCAATCGATTCGTCGCGTACCTGGTCGGCTTGCGCAGGGTTTTTTGCATACGGTTTCGTTTGGTTATACAAACTCATAATCGCATCGGCGTAAAAAATAGCGTACGCCATTTTAAGCAGGGTAAACAACGAAACTTCCAGTCCGTTCCCCTTTTCTAATCCCGAAAAATTAAAGGACAAAACGGGGACTTGCGGATATTCGGCTTTTAAAGCTTTACGAAGCAAAGGCACGTAGTTAGAGGCGCGGCAACCGCCCCCCGATTGGGTAATTACGAGCGCGACCTTGTCCACGTCGTATTTTCCGCTTTTTAAGGCGTCGATAAATTGCCCGACTACGCAAAGCGCGGGATAGCAAGTGTCGTTATGTACGTGCTTTAACCCCTCGTCAATAATCGAACGAGCCTCCGTCTTTAAAATCTCTATGGCATAGCCCTCTTTTTCGATAAGCTTTGCAAGGATATCAAAATGGTAAGGCAGCATATTCGGCGCAAGCACCGTATACGTCTTTTTCATTTCTTTGGTAAACGCGGGCGCCTCTTCTTTATAGCTTACGGTTTTTGTCGATCGTTTTTTCATCTTTCCACCTCGCCTTATTGATTGATTGCCGCAACCAAGCTACGCAAACGAATTTTGACAACGCCAAGGTTGTTTATCTCGTCTATCTTTATCTGCGTATACAACTTGCCGTTGTTTTCCATAATCGTACGGATTTCGTCCGTGGTGAGCGCGTCAATCCCACAGCCAAACGATACGAGCTGAACCAAATGCACGTCCTTTTGTCTGCAAGCATACTCTGCCGCGCGGTATAACCTTGCGTGATACGTCCATTGATTTAACACGTTCACCTCGACCATGGGCGCTTCGTCTGCGATAGCATCCTCGGAAATTACCGCCAAACCCAGCGAAGAAATCAGTTTTCCGATTCCGTGGTTGATTTCCGGGTCGGCGTGATAGGGTCTACCCACCAGCACGATGGTTTGCTTGCCTGCCGCGCGCGCCAAGGACAAAATTTCCTTGCCTTTTTTGCGGACGTCTTCTTGATATTCTTGCAGTGCCGCAAAGCCCGCTTTTAAGCCAAGCGAAATTTCTTTTTTCGTTACGCCGTAGCCCTTCAACGCCTGATACAGATTGCGCACCGCCGTCTTGCGCTCGTTTAAATCGACGTACGGGGAGAGGAAATTCTCTTCCGTCAAGCGTTCGTTGTTTGCTTTTAAAAGCTCGGCGTAATACGCCACGATGGGGCAATTATAATGATTGATAGACGCCTTTTCGTCCACGTTATAACTTTCACAAGGGTAGAAGATAAAATCCACCCCGTCGTTTAACAAGCTTTCGACGTGCCCGTGCATCAACTTTGCAGGATAGCAAACGGTGTCGCTCGCAACCGTATGCTGCCCTTTAAAATACAGATTGCGCGAGCTTCTTTCGCTGACTTTGACTTCAAAACGCAGCGTTTTAAAAAACACCGCCCAGAAAGGAAGCTGTTCGAACATTACCAGCTGGAAGGGCAGACCTACCACCCCTCTTTGCTCGTTCGCCTCGTACCTGCCCTCGTCTTTTTTCTCCACACACGAAAGCAAGCGTTCGTATTTGTATTCGTAGATATTCCATTTTGTATCTTGCGGTTTTTGTCCTGCGCCGCGTTCGCACTTGTTGCCCGAAATAAACCGACCACCGTCTTCGAACGTCAAAACGTTGATATTGCAATTCGACGTGCAGCCCTTGCAATTGGTTGCGCGGGATTTATAGGAGAATTTTTCCAAAGCCTCCTTGGAAAGCAGGGTAGAAACTTCTCCCTGCGCTTGTGCTTCTTTTGCGTACAACGCCGCACCGAACGCGCCCATCAATCCTGCGATGGCGGGACGAACGACCTCTCTGCCCGTTTCTAGTTCAAACGAACGAAGCACCGCGTCGTTGATAAACGTACCCCCTTGCGCAACGATATGTTTTCCCAATTCTTCAGGGGTTTTTGCACGAATTACCTTATAAACGGCATTTTTAACGATGGAAGAGGACAATCCTGCGGATATATCCTCCACCGACGCCCCCTCTTTTTGCGCTTGCTTTACCGCACTGTTCATAAACACCGTACAGCGAGAACCGAGCTCGACGGGTTTTTTCGCAAACAAGCCGAGCCGCGCAAAACTTTCCACGTCCATGTCCATTGCCTTGGCAAAGGTCTGGATAAACGACCCGCAACCTGACGAGCAGGCTTCGTTGAGCATAATCGAATCGATTGCGCCGTTTTTTACCTTAAAGCACTTGATATCCTGCCCGCCGATATCGATAATGAAATCGACGAGGGGATTGAAATGTACCGCCGCCTTAAAATGCGCTACCGTTTCTACGATTCCAAAGTCCATCTTCAGCGCCGCGCGGAGCATATCTTCACCATACCCCGTTACCGCCGCCCCACGAATGGTCAACCCCGTCTTGGGCATCAACGAATACATTTCCTTTAATTTTTCCACGACGATATCAAGAGGCTGTCCGTTGTTCGATTGATAATGCGAATACAAAACCCGACAATCGGAAGTAATCAACATCAGTTTCGTCGTCGTCGAGCCGCTGTCTATCCCCAAATACGCGTCCCCTTGATAGGTGCGGATATCTGCAAATTCCAAATCGCTCCGCTTGTGCCGAGCTACGAATTGCTCGTACTGATCGCGGTTTTCAAACAGAGGCTTTCCACGCACGACTTCGTCGCTGACTTTCGAATCCCGAATTTTGCTTATCACGAAATCCAATCCCGTTTCCGTTTCGTCCGTATTGGAAAGCGCTGCCCCCGTCGCAATAAACACGGGCGCATTTTCGGGGAAAATTGCGTGCTCCTCGTCTAAGTTTAACGTGGTTGTAAACGCCGTCCGCAACGCGTTCAAGAAATGTAAAGGTCCGCCTAAAAACAGAACTTTTCCTTTTATTTTTCTGCCCTGCGCCAAGCCCGAAACCGTCTGTTCGACGACGGCACGGAAAATGGAAGCGGCGATGTCCGATTTTGCCGCGCCCTGATTGATAAGGGGCTGAATGTCCGATTTTGCAAATACGCCGCAACGGGAGGCAATGGGGTATACCTTTTCCGCCGTCAGCGCAAGCTTGTCCATCTCGCCGACGCTGATATCGAGCAGGGTTGCCATTTGGTCAATAAACGCGCCCGTGCCGCCTGCGCAGCTACCGTTCATACGCTGTTCCGTCCCGCCCGTCAAGAAGATAATTTTTGCGTCCTCTCCGCCGAGCTCCACCGCTACGTCTGCATCGGGATAAAACCCTTTAATCGCGATAAACGCCGCCTGCACCTCTTGCACGAACGCAATGCCGCTTTTTTCCGCAAGACCAAGTCCCGCACTGCCGGTAATCGACACGCGGAATTTTGCGTTTGGAAAGGCTTGTCCTACTTTTTCTAATGCGGACAGTACGCATTCTTTCACGCGGGAAAAATGCCGTTCATAGCTCGTGTAGACGATTTCTTTCGTCGATGCCGAAAGGACCGCCGTTTTTACCGTTGTCGAGCCAACGTCGACGCCTAATAAATAAGTCATACGCTTTACACCCCATACTGTGCTAGTATAATTATACCATCTTTTTTTGTTTTTTCAATGGGATTTTTGAAGAAAAAATTACATATTTTTAATTTTTTTTGTCCTTTCATTAAAAAAGGCGTCCCTTGTACGAGTTTACCCGCGCCCGTTTTTTGAAAGTTTATCAATTTTCCCTTGATAAACCGTTGACAAGCAAGGCTTAAAAAGAGTATAATAAACGTACGTATGGCAAAGGTGCCACAAGGTTTTATCCCTGTTGCCTTTGTCTTTTTTCGTTTTTTTACGAACGGAGCCTATTTTACCAAAGGAGTACGCAAGCTATGAAACTTATCTCCGATTATTTCGGGTGTAACGTCTTTGACGACAAGGTAATGAAAGAACGCCTTTCCGAGGAAACCTACGAATTGTTAAAACGCACCATTCAACACGGCAGAAGTTTGAACCTCTCCGTGGCAAACGCCGTGGCGAACGCCATGAAGGAATGGGCAATCGAATTGGGTGCAACCCATTACACCCATTGGTTCCAGCCCTTGACGGGGACTCCCGCGGAAAAGCACGACAGTTTCATCTCCCCTGATAAGAACGGCAACGTCATTATGGAATTCTCGGGCAAAGAGTTGATTAAAGGCGAATCGGACGCCTCCTCTTTCCCTTCCGGCGGCTTACGCGCCACCTTTGAAGCTCGCGGCTATACCGCTTGGGACGCAACTTCGTACGCGTTTATTAAAGACGGCGTACTGTGTATTCCCACGGCGTTTTGTTCGTACGGCGGCGACGCTTTGGATAATAAGACCCCTTTACTGCGTTCGATGGAAGCCATCAACCGTCAAGCAATGCGGGTATTAAAACTGTTTGGCAACGAAAACGTTACCTCGATCAAAACGACGGTTGGTCCCGAACAAGAATATTTCCTCGTAGACAAAGAAGCCTTCGAGCAAAGAAAAGACCTTATCTATACGGGGCGTACCCTCTTCGGTGCAAACCCGCCCAAAGGACAGGAGTTGGAAGACCATTATTTCGGCGTTATCAAGCCCCGCGTGCAAGCGTTTATGAAGGATTTAAACGAAGAGCTTTGGAAATTGGGGGTTTTGGCAAAGACCGAACA